>NZ_CALMQR010000037.1:0-65828 GCF_937871995.1 uncultured Citricoccus sp.
GGATCGACCGGCGGGTGCTGTCGGGAGACCCAGTCCGGCGTCGCATCAAAGGAACGTTTGATGCGACAAGGGTTTATGGCTGGTGCAGTTCACTTTGGGCGTCCGTGCCGCTAGCTCCTGAATCTAGGACGTGCTTTCACCATGGGCTACGAGGCCCGGAGATGGCGCGTGTGTCTACCGGGGCAGCGCTTCGCAGAGGCATGCGCGATTGCCGCTGTTCATGGACGGACCCGGAGAGAATGCAGGCGGGGTTCGGACGCTACACGTTGCCAGGGGTGGAGGGATCGTGCTCGAGGGCTGCGGCGATGGCGGCCGGTGAGGGAAGCGCCGACTGCTCTTCGGCCGGCAGCGCCTCGTAGGTGTAGGACGCCACGGCCAGGGGCTGGGCCGAGCCGTCCAGGGCGTAGCGCACGGTGCGTTCGTTCCTGGAGCCGCAGACGAGGATCCCAACGGTGGCGGCCTGTCTGGGTAGCCGGAGCATGTCGTCGACGGCCGCGACGTAGAAGTTCAGCTGGCCTAGGTGCTCGGGCTTGAATTTGCCGGCTTTCAGTTCGACCACGACGTAGCGGTCCGAGGGGACGTGGTAGAGCAGCAGGTCGATGAAGAAGTCATCGCCGTCGACGTCGAGGGGGTATTGCCGGCCGACGAAGGCGAAGCCGGGTCCGAACTCGGCCAGGGTTTGGGACATGCGCAGCGTCATGGCCTCCTCGATGGCGTGCTCCTGTGCCTCTTCGGTCAGCCCGAGGAAGTCCAGGACCAGCGGGTCCTTGGCGATAGCCCGGGCCAGATCGGTGCCCTCACCGGGCAGTCTGGCCTCGAGGTTGTTCGGGGCAGCGCCGCTGCGGGTGTGAAGGCCGGTAAGGATTTGGTGTTCGAGCACGGACACCGACCAGCCATGTTGGACGGCCCTGGAGGCATACCAGACCCTCAGCCGGTGGTCGCCGAGCTTGTTCAGCAGGGCGACGTTGTGGCTCCAGCTCAATTGTCCAGACGGTGTCTGGACAATTGGCTCCGGGCCACTCCAGGCCTGGGCGAAGGCCCGCATGTTGTACAGATTGGTCCGGGAGAAACCCTTCATGTGCGGGAACTCGTTCCGCAGGTCCCGTGCCAGCCGGTCCAGGACCTTGCTGCCCCACGGCTCGCTACTTTGACGCTCGGCGATGGTGCGCCCGATGTTCCAGTAGAGCTCGATCATGGCGGTGTTCACTGCGCGCTGCGCCTGGTGCTGGGCGTTACCCACGAGATCCTTTAGAACCGTGAGGGTGGCGGCGTAATCGCCGGGGAGGTCCGGCTCCAATGAGGTCATGCCTCCACCCTAGGGGTGGGCCAGCGGACTCAATTGTCCAGACGCCGTCTGGACAATTGAGTCGCCTGGACCGCTTGGAGTCTGTCGCGGGTGTGACAACGCCAGATGTCGTATGCCCCGTTATCGGCGTCTCAAGTTTTGGGGGTTGCGGGCCCTGGACCTCGGAGGACGTCGGTAGGTCGTCTTCGACTCTCAGATCCACAGGCCCCGCCTCTGATCAACTCTGATCAACTCTGGGCAGGCCGTGCCCCAGAGTGCCCGCGTCTTGGATAACTCCCGGGCCGCGCTCTACCGGTTCATCCTCGAGCCCCGGCCGACGCTGATCCCGAACCCTGCCCGAACCAGACTTCTGTGGTGTGACTCGTCGGATAGCCTCGGGGTCAAACACAGTCTGACGAGTAGGGATCCGATGGCACGCATGAGTTTCAAGGTCGCCCCGGGGGTGCGCATCAGCGCGTCCAGCCGGGGAATCCGGACGAGTGTGGGTAACTCGAAGGCCCGAGTGTCGTTCGGGGGTGATGGTACCTATGCATCGGTCGGGGGCGGGGGAGTGCGCGTGAGCCAGCGACTCTCTGGTCCGAGCGCAACCGGGCGATCGAATCCTGGCCGTTCCTCCAGTGCTCGCCCCAGTCTGGCCCAGCTCGAGCGAGCCCAGCGGGCTGCGGAGAAGGAGGCTGCCATTGCCGAGCTGCAGGACCTGGAGAACTCTCTCGTCAGCCTCCACCATGAGGCTTTCGCACCGGCGGCTCCCTATGAAGTGCCCCCGCCCGCTCCAGCGGACGTCGAGGTGCTGCGCGCCCAGATTGAACAACACGAGCTATCCCAGGTCGGTCGGTTCAAACTCTCGGAGCGCAAGGCCGCCAAGGCCAGGGCACGCGAGTTGGCCGAAGCCGAGGCTTCTCGGATCGATAGGCAGAACGCTGAGAAGTATCGGGACCTGTGCGCAGGAAGCACCGAGCTCTGGAAGCTGTTGAATGAGCACGACACCGGCTTGGTCATGGAGACTCTGGAGAGCGCCTTCGCGGACAACGCCTCGGACGCCACCGCCGTGGACGTGGGCACCGAAGACGGTGTGCGGTACGCGACCGTGCTGATTGTGTTCGGTGCCGTGGATTTGATCCCTGAGCGGATGCCCTCACTGACGGCCGCGGGCAAGCCCACCACCAAGAAGCGCACCAAGTCGGAGCGCAATGCCCTTTACGTTGCTGCTCTGGGGTCCACGGTGTTGGCCACCGTGAAGGAGGGACGCGCGGTCGCCCCGTCGGTGGATGAGTTCCGCGTGGTGGTCCTGCGGAAGGATTTGAACGCTGCCACCCCGGCCGAGTTCGTGGCCCCGATCTATGCGGCACGATTCTCCCGTCAGATGATGCAGGGGCTGAACTGGCGAACGGTGAATCCGACCGAAGCCTTGCTCTCTGCCACCGACGCCCAGTTTCAGCGCAAGGGCGCTGCCGGTGATGTCGTTCCGTTGAACCTGTCTGGCAATGAGGACTTGGCACAACTCGTTGAGACCTTCAAGCCGGCCATTCTCGGTTGAACCGTGTCCAGCACCCCCTGGCCTGAAAGGGTTGTACGGGCTGCCTCTATCGGCCACGGGGGCGGAGCTGGCCGCAGTCCACGTGAACACTGACCCGGTTCAATCGTCCAGGCGTATTACGGCTAACTCCAGAGGTCTACGGACGGATAAAAGACCCGCCCCCACCGCCTCGGGATGAGGCCGTGGGGGCGGGGTTCGTGTACGCGGATGGTGGCTATTCGCAGCCGATGCCGTCGCCGTCGCGGTCGAGGTGGCTGCCGTAACCGGGATCGCCGACCCGGACTGGGGCAGCCCCGGCGGCGCGGGCGGCGGAGCAGTTCTTGTAGTACGCGGCGGGAGCCTTGGTTGGCGGAGGCGTGTACGTGGGCTGGGGTTTCGGGGTGTAGGTCGGCGTGGGTTTCGGAGTGTAGGTGGGCTTGGGCGTGGCCTTCGGTGCTGGCGTGTAGGTCGGCTGGGCTGGTGCCTTCGGTGCAGGCGTGGTCTTGGCCGGGGTCGGGGTCTGAGTGGGCTTCTCGGCCTCGCGGGCCTGACCGCTGCTGACGTTCAGGTTCTTTCCGGCGGCGGGCACCTTCTGCGTGTCGCAGGTGGCCAGCACCTTGGCCATGGCGTCGTGCTCGGGCTGGGTGATCCACAGTTCGTACTTGGCCTTCACCGCGATCTGACGGGCGACGTAGTCACAGCGGTAGGGACGGTTCGGGGGCAGCCAGGTCGCGGCGTCCGCGTCGCCCTTCTTGGCGTTGGTGGGCCCGTCGACGGCCAGCAGGTTCAGCGGGTCGTTGGCGAAGGCCACCCGCTGTGCTGCGGTGATCTGCTGGGCGCCCTTCTGCCAGGCATCGGACAGGGCCACCACGTGGTCGATCTGCACGTCATCGGAGGTGTCCTGGCCGCGCTGGAAGTCGATGGTGGTGGCCGTGTAGGGGTCCTCGAGGGTGCCGGTGAGCACGACGCAGTTGTCGGTTCCGGGCTTGTGGGACTCGACGTCGAGGTCCCGGTTGAGGATGTCATTGCGGGTGTCGCAGCCGTTGCGGTCAACGTCTGCCCAAGGCTGACCGAACAGGTCGCGGTCATACCCGGTCTTTGGGGCGCGCCCCTTAATAGGCAGGTCCGCCAGCACGGCGACGGCGGTCTGCGTGTCGCTGTCGTCCGGGACGGCACCGTTGGCCGGCGCCTCCGCGGCGGAGGCGGTCGGCGTGGGTGAGGTGGATTCGGACGGGGTGGCAGTAACAGTGACCGTTTGGGGCGCGGGTTGACTGGAAGAGGCGGAGTCAGGTCCGCAACCGGTAGTGACAAGGACGGCCAGGACCGCGGCAGCGGCGCCCAACCGCTTAAGCCGGGTGGCGTGGTGGGATGCAAGTGAGGTGCTCATGATGGCGCTGAGGATATCGGTTGCCATGATCAAAAAGACGAATGTTCGTGAACGATATGACATTGTGACGGCAAATGGCATTCATAAACCCCAGGTCAAGTGCCACTCTTGATCCGCATGACGGTCACGCGCGGTCCGCATCGGTGCCCCAGGTCGAACTTTTCTCATCACTCATGGCGCAGCTACAGGGCGACACTCTGACCGTTCAGGCACAGAAGCGCAGCTACGGCTGTAGATGGGGTAGTGAATCAGCTCGGCGGTCACTTTTGGTAGGTACCGACTTAGTCGTGTTGATGCTCCTCGGCGGCGAGGTGCTGGCCAGGATCTCTTCCTTGCGCAGGTCGTCGATCTACCGATCCAGGTCCTGTTTCATGGTCGGGATGCGCACGTACCTAATCTCCATGGGCACCCTGTATCAAAAGTCGGTTTTGTACGAGTCAGCTGAGACGTCGTTTTGGGCTTAGTTCTGGAACGCGAATGCATGGCGTGTCGTCGTCTTCGGTCCATCCCTGAGGGAGTGTCCCAGTTCCAAGGAATTGGGACGGCATGACAAGTACTCCCGGTGGCGTGCTGACAGGCTGAGAGGGCGCTCAGCAGTGGGGTGTCCGGCCGCGATGGCAGGATGAGCCCCAGGAGGCAGCGATGGACTTTCCCGAGACCGACACCGATGGGGCGCCCCGCATCACCGCGGAGCAGGTGATCCGTGGGGATGTCTGCCGTTACCTGGAGGTCTGCGACGACGGCACGGTGCACACCAGCAAGGACCTCACCGCGCACCGCAAGGACCAAGGTGACTGGTGGGACCGGCACCTGAACCCGATCACCGACCAGGTCAGTGGCCGGGTGGCCACCTACCTGGTGCGCCCACGCCGGCAGGAGCCGCCGACCGCCCCGCTGGTGTTCGCCCTGGACGTGGCCGGCACCCGCTACACCGGGCACGGCAGGGGCTGGCTGCTGGCCGAGCTCGAACCTGGACGGTACTCGGCCGTGGGGGAGCCTCCGGTCCGGGGCCGTGCCGAGTACCCGGCGTCGGAGATCTTCGCCTGGGACGAGGCCGAAGCCGTCACCAAGCGCGACCAGCATTAGTCCGTCTCGCATCGCTCCTCGTCGACGGTGTGTCCCGCCACCAATCAGAGCTGCCCTGACGAAAGTGTCGAAGGGCCGGTTTGAGGCCCGCCCTGACAGAACACTGTCGTGGTCATCCACAGTGTTCAAAATGGCACACCTCATCTGCATTGACACTCTTCTGATGCCCTTTCGCGCTCCAGGCCTCTCCAGGGGACCGCGAGTCGAGGGCGAGGAGAATCCGTGACAGCCGGGATGGATTGGCTGGAGGTGGGTGCCGGCCGCCCCGGTCCCTGCGCAGTGTCATCAAACCGTGAGTTGTCCGTAGGAGTTGCTCAAAGTTGGACCCGGAGGCTGGAGACACACCGCGGTCCCGTGTTGTAACGAATCCAGGAGAAGCCCCATGACCCCCACCACGCGCCCGCCTCGAATCGGAGCGGGACCCACGAAGGAACTGCACCTTGAGTCGATTCTCGAGCTGGGAGTCGTGGTTCGACGTCTCTATGGTTTCTTCGGGTATCTCCGCGCAGACGTTGAGTCTGTCGCTAAAGGCCGTATGCCGCTCGACGTTGTTGAGGGTCAGCCGGACGTGTTGCTTGTGAGTTCGGGGTCCGGCCGGTTCGGTTTCGGCGCTTGGGCTGTAGAGGTGTACCTCATCACCTGCAATGGAGGGACCTCGATCACGCTCCGGGCCATCGGCGATGACGCAACAGTCCGCGCTCTCAACGGACGGCGCTCCACGCTGTCCCTGGCTAGTGGCGTCAAGAAGATGGAAATTCTTGCTCGATTGCTTCGGGCCATGGACGAGGAGGCTCAAATGATCAGATCGGATCGTCCATAAAGACCCCTCCCCGTCTTACCGGGGTTCAATACATCGACATAGCCACAGACGCCGGAGTGGCCGGCTGGCCGAGGCAGCGTAGAACCCGGTGCCGGAGTGCCAAACCGCCAGTGTCCAAGCGGGTGACCACGTAGAGATCGTTCTCTACGGCCCACCATGTTGGTGAACCCCTCTGGGGGATGGGTATACCGGGTCGGACACTGTGCAGATGTCGATATCCCTAGTCAGGCGTTCGCGGTGGGCCGGGGGTGGCTTGGGCAGCCGGTCGGAGTAGACCCAGGCCTCACCGAGACGGGGCTGCCGGTCGGTGCGCGTACTTCCGCGGCTGCCGGCCGCTGCGGACTGTCATCAAAGCGTGAGGTGTCCGTAGGAGTTCCGCCACGTCGGGTCTCGAGACTGGAAACACACCGCGGGCCCGTGGTGCACAGGACCAAGGAGAACCCCATGGCACCGACCCTTCGCGCGCACGGACCCTTGATGAACAGTGCTCGGGACACTGCAGAACGGGGCGACCCCGTTCTCGTGGCAGCGGCCGGCACCGGTGCCTACCCGCCCGGTCTGGGGGCCGTGCTGCTATTCCGCAGGCACCGCGCCACTGACCAGGGAGTGCGTACCGTGTCGCACCGCACGCTCACGACAACGCAGGGTCGTGTGCGGGCCGTGCTGGCTTGGGTCTGCCTGATGGTCCTGCTCACCGGGTGTTCCCTCGACGTCGACACGCTCCGGGAGAACATCGAGACCCACTGGTCGGGGGTCGAGAAGACCACCCCGACCCAGCCCACCCCTGTGTCGTCCACGCCGGCCACGTCTGGCCCGACCCCGTCCACCCTTGTGTCGTCCACGCCGGCCACGTCTGGCCCGGCTGTCGTGGAGCTTCCTGCCGCCTCGGGATCCGCGAAGGACTGATCGAGCGGGTGGTCCTGCCCGCGGGGCGGGGGTTCGTGCCGCTTTCGATAGCTGTCTGCTCGGGCGTGAGGCGATCAGGGTAGGGCATCCGGGATGAGGCACCTTCGCGCCGTTCCCTGCCGGGTCCTCGGGGATCGAGTCCTGACTGCCCGACCACGACCAGTCGGATCTGCCGGGGCGCAGCGCACCGGGCCTGCTGGTTGGGCGCTCCGGTCGGAGCCGTGGGATGCGGCCGGGCAACAACCGCCCGTGCACCCCGGGCCCATGTCGCCGCCGCGGCCCGCCGGGGTGATGCCCTCGCCGTGAACTCCTGCGGCCGGTCGTGGGGCAGGGGACGATTCGGTGCGGTTCCTGATCCCGGCCTTAGGAGGCACGTCGTGGTTGCCGTGGCCCGCGCAGGAGCATTTCCAGCGGCCCGGCGCTGAACCGCCGGGTCCAGAGCCAGGCGAAGAGGATTGACCCGATGCACAGCACCACGGTGGTGAAGATCCCGGTGGCCAGGGAGCCCGGGCCGGGGCGGACAAACGCGGCCAGGGCGAGCAGGTGTCCGACGTAGATGGTCAGTGACAGCCGCCCCGTGGCGGCCAGTACGGGAAGGCTGCCAGATGCCAGGCGACCGGCCAGCAGGCACAGCCCGAGCACGAACAGTGCGGCACCGGAGCTGGCGATGAGCCACAGGGGCATGTGGGAGTGGGCGGTCGCGGAGACGAGGCGGTCCCAGCCGACGGTCCGCTCCGGGGTGCCGAAGACCAGGATGAGGACTTGTGAGAGTAGGTGCCCGCCGGCGGCGCACACCGCACCCCACAGCACCAACCGGCGCTGGAGTACCGCACTTCGCAGGTCGAGCCGTCCGAGCAGCATCCCGGCCAGGAAGGGCGCCGCCCAGACCACCGCGGGATAGGCCCCCGTGAACAGGATGCCGCTGAGGATCTCTCCGGGCGGGTCCAGCAGCGTCGGTTCCGTGCGCCGGGACACGGGAGCCCACGTGGTTCGGGCGGCCACCCAGGCCAGGGGGCCCACGAGTACGAACGTCCCGGTCAGTGCGCCCAGCACCCAGGTTGGCGCCCTGAGTAGGGGCAGACAGGCGATGAACAGCAGCCCGTAGAGGGGCAGGATCACGCTGGCCTCATGGTCCGGGATCTGCAGCGCCAGGCCGCCCAGGAGCAGTAACACCGCCCGCCACAGGACCATCCGCCACGGTACGGGCGTTCCACCGGTCCCGCGGACGGAGCGGGTCATCAGGGAGATCCCCACCCCGGCCAGGAGCATGAACAGCAGGGAAGCTCGCCCCAGGGGCAGGTCGTACAGTGCCCCGAGGAACCCCTCGGCGCCCCGGGGGCCGACGTTCACCGCGATCATCCCGATGATCGCCACTGCCCGCGCCACGTCCAGGCCCACGACACGGCCGTGGGGCCCAGAGCCACCACCGCCGATTCGACCGGGGGCCGGCAGGTCACCGCCCGGGGAGGCGGAGGACGAAGGTGCGGTTCCCACGACGCTCATTCCGACCCTGTGGGAGCCTCGGCGCCGGGGGCATCCGCGATGGAGACGTCGGCCTCTCTGCGGGGGTCCTTCGCGCCGGTGATCTGCCCGGTGTCGTAGTCGATCGCCAGGGCCTGCACGGACCCGAAGATCGCTTGTTCCCGTTCGGTGCGCTGCAGCTCCCAGTCCCGTGCCCGGATCAGCTCGGCCAGTTCGGTCGAGGGTTCCTGTTCCACCGCCAGCACCCCGTCCTGTAGGTGGAACCGGGGTGCGTCCACCGCCTCCTGGAGCGATGCGCCCTGTAACCCCCAGGCCACCAGCACGCCGGTGAGGATGTTGGGGATCTGATGCCCGCCGGGACTGCCCAGGGCCAACACCGGCCGGCCCTGGCCATCGAGCACCATGGTCGGGGCGGACCAGCTGACGGACTTACGTCCCGGTCCGGGTTGGTTGGCGTCCGAGGCCTCGGTGTCGAACCGGGAGAGCTGGTTGTTCAGGAAGAACCCACCTACGTATGCCGACGCGCTGCCGCCCCAGAAGCTGGTCAGGGTGTTGGTCATGGACACCGTGAACCCGTCCGCGTCCACCACGCTCAGGTGCGTGGTGTTCCCCGCCGTCACGGGCCCGGCGGTGGCCCGCACGCCGGCCGCCGACACGGCCGCATCTTCCGTTCCGGCGGTTCCGTCCAGAGGGTCGATGCTGGCCCCGCCGGCCAGGAGGGACACCTTCTCGGCGATCTGCGCGTTCGCGACCGGGTCGGTGAGGCGGTCGAGCGGGACCTCCACGACGTCGGGGTCGCCAAAGAAGTGCGTCACCGAGCCCTCGGCGGCGATCCACGCCGCGGAGAGCCGGTCCACGTACCCGGCGGTCCCGGGGGTGTGGTCCTGAATGTCCAGGGCCTGGGTGAGTTGCAGTTGCTGGATCAGGGCCGCGCCCGGCAGTGGCGGTGCGGCCGAGAGCACCTGGTAGTCCCCGAAGGGCCCACTGACCGGGGCCATCTGCTCGGGTGCATAGGCGGCCAGCGAGACCGCGTCCAGGCCCTCCACCGTGGTCAGGTCCTGGGCCAGGGTCCCGGTGTAGAACGCCTCGGGCCCGCCCTGGGCCAGCGTGGTCATGGTCCGGGCCAGGTCCTGCTGGATTAGCGTCTGGCCAGCGGCCAGCGGTTCCCCGGAGGCGTCATGGAAGTGCCCCAGCCCCTCCAGGGATGCCGGACCGAAGTCGGCGCGCATCCGCTGGTCTAAGAACTCCGAGACCGGGAACCCCGTCTCCGCCAGTTCGATGGCCGGGTCGAGCACCTCGGCCCAGTCCAGAGCGCCGTGCGCGGCGTGGATCTCGGCCAGTCCGGCCACGAAGCCGGGGATGCCGGTGCCGGAGGCTGGGATCCGGCCGTCCTGGGCCACGACCTCGCGGTAGTCGTAGGCGATCGGAGTCTGTCCGGGCCCGGCCAGGATCGCCGAGCCTCCGCCGCCGATACCGGAGGCATAGGGCTCGACGACGGCGACGGCGAAGGCCGTGGCCACGGCCGCATCAGCAGCATTGCCTCCTGCGGCCAGAATCTGCATCCCGGCCTCGACGGCCGCCGGGTGCGCGGCAGCCACGGCGTATTGCCCGAGCTCCACGGCCGGGCCCGGTTCGATGCTCGGCCGCACGGCAGGCGTCTTGAGGGATTCGTGACCGGTCGATGGCGGCGCCGCGGTAGAGGTCGGCGCCGCGCTTGGTGTCGGCGCGGGGGCACTACAGGAGGTCAGTAGCAGTGCTGCGGCCAAACCGGGAATGGCCCAGCGGGCGAAGCGTGTCATGAATTCCTTCTCGCTAGCTCATCCGAAGTATCCGTTCGTTCCCGGCCCGCGTGGCTTCGTACGTCCCCGCCGCGGTCCCGCCCAGACCCGGCCGGTCTGCGACAAACCGAGTCGACGGGGGTGGGAATGGTCCCCGGGCGTGCCGGCGCGACCACGGTCCAGACCCCCAGCGGGGCCCCGGTCAGGGTCGCGGGTGCTGAGCCCGGGGGCCACCCCCGGCGGGGCAGCCGATTCACTCCAGGGCACCGGTGTCCTGGGCCAGGGTGGTGGCGGCATGGGTGATCGCCTCGGTCATCAGGGCCAAGGCCTCGCGGTCGATGTTGTCCAGGTCGTCACCGGGCTGGTGGTAGTTCGGATCGCGTGGTGCCTCGGCCCGGCCGCCGAAGTCGGTGGCCTCGGCCTCGGTCTTGGTTTCCTTGCTGCCGGTGAACAATCCGCCCACCGGCACCCCGGCCTCCACGAATGCCACCTGATCGGAGGCGAAGTTCCATGAGGTCGGCACCCAGGGCTGGCCCTGTGCGGAGAAGTAGTCGGTGAACACCTCCATGACCTGCTCCGAGCCGTCCGGCACCGGGGGCCCGGAACCGTACTCCCACTCCTCATCGGGCTCACGGGCGTCGTAGACCCCGACGACATGGTTGGGTGAGGCGACCATGTCGACGTTCAGGTACGCGGCGATGGAGCCGAGTTCACCGTCCTCTGTCAGTTCCTCGACGTAATGAGTGGATCCGGGATAGCCGCGGATCTCCTCGGCGCCCCACCAGGCGAAGCGCACCTTGTTGGTCACGCTGTCCTGCTGGGCCAGCCGTTGGGCGGTCTCGAGCAGGGCCGCGGTACCGGAGGCGTTGTCATTGATCGCCGGGCTGCCGGGGACCCCGTCCAGGTGCGCGCCGAGCATGATGACGTTGTCCTCGTCACCGCCGGTGGTCTCGGCGATGATGCTGAAGGACTCGTACTCCTGGTCCCAGGTCTCCACGGTGAAGTACTGCCGGGTCGTCTCGTACCCGGCGCGGGCCAGTTCCCGTTCCACGTACTGGGCCGCGGCCTCGTACCCGGGGCTGCCGGCGGCCCGGTCCCCGTGCTCGTCGGCGAGCACCTGGAACTGTTCCAGGTGCTCATAGGCGGTGGGGATGTGTGACTGCCAGGCCACGGCCGCGGCGGCACCGGCGGCGAGAGTGAGCCGGCCCAGGGCCTTCAGGTCACCCAGTGCTTTCCAGGGCCCGTTCAGCGTCATTTAGTCCTTCTCATCGATGCGGTTGATTTGAGGATAGAGGTGCAGACCCCACCGGGCCTGCGCCTCCGCGGAGAGCTGTCCCTGTCCTAACGGGCAACCGGATCCGTTCCGGAGCCCCGCGTGATGTCTCGGGAGACACTGTCGGGTGTCGTGTTGTCTGTCCCGCCGGGGTAGGTCCCGGGGGCCCCGTCGGTCACCATGGTCCGGGTGCCCTTCACGGCGCGGCCCACGACTGTCTCGAGGGGGCCCTTGTCGTGGTGGCGGGTCCAGAACCAGGCGGCGACGGCGGCGACGCCCAGGTGCAGGGCAAACCACAGTTCCGGGTCGTCGTAGTGGACCTCGGGGGCCAGGGCGATCAGGTGGGCGGTGTACAGGGTCAGGGTCATGGCGCCCATGGCCGCCAACGGGGCCAGCCACCGCCCGGCCCGGGCCCCCAGCAACAGGAACACGCCCAGCACCAGCAGGCCGATGCCCAGGCTGGAGGCGATGGCCAGCGGGGCGTTGGTGTGTCCGGTGGCGATGGTCAGCCACCACCCGGAGGTGTCCGGCAGCTCGCCGGTGCTGTAGGTCAGGGCCTCGTCCAGTTCCTCCGGGGACAGGCCGTCGCTGGCTAGCAGTGCCTGGTAGCCGCCGGCGACGCGCAGCAACACGGTCGAGAGCAGTTGGGCGCTCAGGGCCAGGAGCGCACCGGTGCCGGCGATGATCGCCTGGGTGCGGGTACTCCGTAGGTCCAGTCGGCCTAGGCCCAGCCCGACCAGGAGGTAGGTCATGTAGGGCAGGGCCGGGTACACCCCGGTGAGCAGCAGTTCGGCGGCGGTGCCGGCCGGTTCGGTGAAGAGGGTCACCAGGGTGTGGTTGGAGGCCGAAGTGGACGGCAGCACCGGTTCTAGTTTCTGCATCAGCACCGGCGCGACGATCCCGAAGACGGCCGCGGTGCCGAACAGTACCCTGGGCGACAGGTGCAGGAAGGGGATGGTCAGCAGGAAGAACACCGCGTAGTAGACCAGGATGCTGTAGGCCGGCGGGTCCTCGGGCGAGATGGCCGCCACGACCAGGCCGATGAATCCGATTAGCGCGGCGCGCACGGCCAGTCCGGCCCGGTCCCCGCGCATCCGTCGGCCCTGGTGCGGGGTGGACCCGCCGGTGGACAGGGCCAGCCCGACCCCGGCCAGCAACGCGAACAGCGCCGCCGAGTTGCCGTTGACGATGGAGAACACCAGGGTCGGTGCGTGGGTCACCTCATTGGTCTCGGGAAGGATGTGGACGGCCATCAGCCCGATCAGGGCCAGCCCGCGGGCCGCGTCGATGCCGACCAGTCGCTTCCGCTGTTTGTTCTTCGTTGTCGTTGCCGCGGGGGGATCCACGGCGGTCCCTGGCGGGACCTGTTCCGAGTTCATCGCTCGTCCTTGTCTGATTGTCCATGTTCTGGTGCCCAGCGGCGCCGCGTCCTGCGGTGCCGCCTCCCCCGGCTCGGCGGTGCACACCCGCGGGCCAAGGTATTTCCAGCTTTGGGGCTGGACATGGAGGAACCTGTGCGGGAGTCTCACGGTTTGATGACATTCCCTGGCGGTCGGTGGCTTCAGGACCCGGCGCGCAGAGGAGTCCTTCGGCCCCTGCTGGACCACCCCAGTCGCACCTGGACGGCGGGCCTGGGCTGAGGGCCGTGGTGGCGAGCGGCGCCGACCGGGTGCACCGGGGCCGCGGTGGCTGGCCGGAAGATCTGAGGGCGGTCGACGGCCGGCAGTGTGCCGGTCAGTCACAATGACTGCAGGAAGACCGTGGTGTTCAGGCGGGGTGTTCGCCGGTGCCGCGGCGGCGCCGGGTGTGAAGGAGTGCTGATGTCAGTTGGTCGAGCTGGTCGGGTCCTGGTGGTCGAGGATGAGCCCACGTTGGTGCGGATGATCGAGAGGTACCTGGACAAGGCCGGGCTGGAGGTGGCGGTGTGTCAGGACGGGGTCGAGGCGGTGCAGGCGGTGCGGGACTTCGCCCCGGATGTGCTGGTGCTGGATCTGGGCCTGCCGGGACTGGACGGTCTGGAGGTATGTCGGCAGGTGCGCGCGTTCTCGACCTGCCACGTGCTGATGCTCACCGCACGCGATGATGAGATGGACAAGGTCGTGGGCCTGTCGGTGGGGGCCGATGACTATATGACCAAGCCGTTCAGCGCCCGGGAACTGGTGGCCCGCGTGCAGGCTCGGTTGCGCCGCCTGCATCACCTGGACCCGGCCCCCGCACCGCCCGCGTCCTCGGACACCGCCGTGGTGCAGGTCGGGGCCCTGGTGGTGGACCGTCCCGGGCGTCGGGTCTGCGTGGATGGGGAGCCGGTGGAGGTGACGCGGATCGAGTTCGACCTGCTGCTGGCCCTGTTGGAGCATCCCGGGCAGGTCCTTTCTCGCCGGCAACTGGTGCAGCTGATCTGGAACACCCAGTGGGTCGGGGAAGAGCACGTCGTGGACGTGCACGTGGCCCGGTTGCGCAAGAAGCTTCGGGACCGGGCCGGCGCGCCCCGGTTCATCCACACGGTCCGGGGGATCGGCTACCGAATGGGAGAGTATCGATGAGCATCACCGTCCCGAGACCGGTGGGGTCCTGGCAGCCGTTGACGATGCGGCTGATGCTGGCTCAGACCTTAGTGCTGGTCGTGGGACTGGCGTTGGTGCTGTGGGCGGTCGTGGGGCTGGGCCCGAAGTTGTTCCACGACTTGCTGGTGGCCAACCATCACGCCCACGAGGCCGAGATGGTCGGCCAGAGGCACATGCAGGAAGCCTTCCGGGTGGCCGGCCTGAGCGGGTTGGTTCTCGGCGGGCTGCCGGCCCTGGGCATCGCCGTGGTGCTCAGCCTCTACCTGTACCGCACGATCGGCCGGTCCCTGACCGGGTTTTCCACCGCGGCCCATCAAGTGGCCGCAGGGGACTACCGGGTGCACCTGGTGCCGCCGCGGTTGGGCCCGGAGTTCGATGCCCTGGCCTCCTCGTTCAACGACATGGCCGCCCGGCTGGAGGCGGTGGACACCACCCGACGACAGATGCTCGCCGACCTGGCCCACGAGATGCGCACCCCGTTGTCCAGCATCAAGGTCCACATCGAGGGCGTCGAGGACGGAGTGGTGGACTTCGATCAGGAGACCACCACCGTGCTGTACTCCCAGATCAGCCGGCTCGAGCGCCTGGCCGAGGACATCCGCCAGCTGACCCAGGCCGAGGAAGGACTGACTCGCCTGCACCTGGCAGCCCAGCACCCGGCCACGGTCATCGCTGAGGCCCTCGCCGCCATCCAGCAGGAGGCCACCGCCCGGGACATCACCCTGGTCACGACCACCTCCGGCCCCGCTCCCGGGCCGGTGTCCATGGACCGCGGGCGGATCGGCCAGGTGCTGGCCAACCTGCTAGCCAATGCCCTGCGCCACACCCCGGCCGGGGGCACGATCACGGTGCACACCCACTACACCCCCCAGGCGGTGACGATCGCCGTGACCGACACCGGGGAAGGCATCACCGCCGAGAACCTGCCCCACGTCTTCAACCGGTTCTACCGGGCCCGCACCGGCCGGGAGGCTGGCCCCGGTTCCGGGTTGGGCCTGGCGATCAGCCGAGCCCTGGCCCAGGCCCACGGCGGCACCCTGCGCGCCCGCAGCCCCGGCCCGGGCCACGGGGCGACCTTCGAACTGCACCTGCCGCGCACCTGAGCGCCCCGAGCCCAGCGGTCCGGTTCTACCCGACCGGCAACTGCCGCTCAGGACGTGGGCTGCTGGCCGGCGCTGGTCCGCCGCGGCGCCCGCGGACCAGTGACCGTGGCGCGGTAGCTGTGCGGGTCCGCCCCGGTGGCGTCGCCGCTCAGGTGCTCGGCATGGGACAACGCTTCGGCCAGCAACCGGTGCACATGCGCATCGGTAGCCGAGTAGTACGCGAAGGTCCCCTCGCGCCGGTTCTCCACCAGCCCGGCCAGGCGCAACTTGGACAGGTGCTGGCTCACCACCGTCGGGGCCGCCCCCACGAGTTCGGCCAGCACGTTCACACTGCATTCGCCCTGGAACAACGCCCACAGGATCTTTACCCGCGTCGGATCGGCCAGCATCCGGAAGGTCTCGGCCGCGATGCGGGCATGCTGATCATCCGGAGAGGCGTGTATGGGCGCTTCATGCACGCCCCCAGCCTATCGGGCATGCTGATGCCTACGCAGTTGCGCAGTCGCGCCACCAACCCTCCGGGGTGAGGCCGGCACCAGAGAGTTAAAGCCCCTCAGCGCTGTGGGGTTGCCACGTCCACGGCGTGCCGGCCCACCCCGCATCACCCACGGCGCCGGACCTCGAAAGGTTGTGTCAGGACAGGCTCACCGGCCCGATCGGGCGTACCGGGTCGGACCCGGACGGCCTCGCGGCGCTCAGCGGGCGCGGCGGGCCTCCAGGCCCGCGAGGCTTCCGATGCGGGGCCACAGGATGAACGCTGCGACCGTGGCTACCGCCGCGATGCCGGCCAACACGGCCGCCGCGGCCGCCAACCCGGAGGCGCCCAACCAGCCGGCCAGCGGGTAGGTGATCAGCCAGCAGGCATGGGACAGGGAGAACTGGGCAGCGAAGGCCGCCGGATGATCGTGGGCGGCGACCTGGTCGCGGATGATGCCCCCCACCGGGGTTTCCACTGAGGCCCACCCCCAGCCGATGAGCACCCAGAGGGCGTCGACCCCCACGGCCCCGGTCAGTCCCGGGGAGACCAGAGCCAGGGGGATGAGCGCCGTGGCGGCCGTCAGGAGCACCGCACCGGTCAGCATGACCCGGCGGTGGGGGGCGCGCCGCAGAATCCAGGGAAGCAGGGAGGCCGCGGCCATCGACCCCGCGCCATTGAAGGCCAGGAACAGAGCCACCATGTCATCGCCGAACCCAAAGCCCGACTTCACGATCACCACGGTCTGCACCAGGACGAAAGCCCCGGCGCAGGCCACCACGAGATTCAGCGCGAGAATGGGGCGCAGCGCCGGGATGCGGACGAAGAGCGTGGCACCGCGCCGGACGCGCACCAGGAACGGGGCCTCGTCCTCGCCGGGTCCGGTGATCCCGGTCAGTTTCGGCACCGCGACCGAGAGCACCAGCAACGCCGAGCCGGTGAAGCCCACCGCGGTCCACAGGAACAGTGCCTCGCTGGGCATCACCAACAGCAGCAACCCGGCCAGGACGGGGGACAGGACCGCCTCGAGGTCGTAGGCCAAGCGGGACAGGGATAGCCCGGCGGTGTAGTCATCTCGGTCCACCAACACCTGCGGGATGACCGACTGGAAGGTCGGGGTGAACGTCGCCGAGGCCGACTGCAACACGAACACCAGCAGGTACACCTGCCACACCTCCGTGATGAACGGCAGGGCCACCACGGCCGCGATGCGCACAACGTCGGCCGTGACCATCACCGCCTTGCGCGGCAACCCCTGAGTGAGGGCCGAGGCGAAGGGCGCCACCAGGACGTACGCCACCATCTTCACGGCGAAGATCGTGCCCAGGAGCTGGCCGGCACTACCACCGGCCAGGTCGTAAGCGAGCAGCCCCAGGGCGACGGTGAGCAGGCCGGTCCCGGCCAGGGACGCGACCTGGGCCAGGTACAGGCGAAGGTACGCGGGGTGGGACAGGGCGCGGAGCATGGGGCGGTCCGTTCAGGTCAGCGGGCTGGTGGTGGTGTCTTGGAGGCGGCCACGTCGACACACGGTGACTTTCACGACTAACTGCAGGGTTGCGTATCTGCAGTTACATGCAGATAGTAGCGCGAACCGAGGGATTTCCGCGTGACCGCATACCGGAGGGGAGTCTCCGGGATGGTCTACCTGGTGCGGGATGGGCGATGAGCGTCGAATGCTTCTCGGTCCTGCACCCGACCCTGACCGTGGTGGCTGGGGTCGACCGCATGACGTGGATGATCCGCCTGGTCGTCGCTGTCGGAAAACACCGCGCCGGCAGGCCGTCCCCCTCTCCGGAAGAAAAGAAGGGGGAGCGATCATCACAGCCGCTCCCGTGCATGTCGACCCGTAGGCGAGCGAGTCAGCGTACTGACCATGTCGTCCTGGTGGCCCGCGACCGGCACCGACATGATCGCGCACCGGGGTGATCTTCACGAGATCTTCAAGGTCCGGCCCCTTCAGTCCGTCCCGGGCGGCATCCTACGGTGGATGGTGTGGCGGGCCGGTGGCGGACGGTGCGTCGTTGCGGTTGAACCGACGAAGGAGGACGTCATGACTCATCACGTGAGCACCATGCTGGAGACCTACCCGAAGGAGGTCGGGAACATCGACCGGCAGAAGCTGGCCGAGTGCATCCAGGCCTGTTTCGAATGCGCCCAGACCTGTACCGCCTGCGCGGATGCCTGCCTGGCCGAGGACATGGTCGCCGAGCTGCGGCAGTGCATCCGGCTCAATCTGGACTGCGCGGACATCTGTGCAGCCACCGGGGCGGTGCTGTCCCGGCAGACCGGCACCAACGTCGAGACCACCCGGGCCCTGCTCGAGGCCTGCCGGGCCGCCTGCAAGGCATGCGGGGACGAATGCGAGAGCCACGCCGGGATGCACGAGCACTGCAAGGTGTGTGCCCAGGCATGCCGGCGGTGCGAACAGGCCTGCGCCGAGCTGCTCGCCGCCCTGGGCTGAACCCGGGCATCACAGGGAGGGGGACCCGTCCAGCGGACGGGTCCCCCTCCCTGTGATGCTGTGGCCACCCCGCTCAGGAAGCAGGCAGCTCCTGGAGCATCTGCTCCATCTGAGTGATCTCGAATTCCTGGTCCTTGATGACCTGTTCGGCCAGGGCCACGGCCTGGGGGTTCTGGCCGTTGTCGACCTCGTCCTGGGCCATGTCCACGGCCCCCTTGTGGTGCTCGATCATCCCGTCCAGGAACAGCCGGGCGGCCTCGTCACCGGTGGCAGCCTCGAGCCGGTCCAAGTCTTCCTGGCTCATCATCCCGCTCATCCCGGACCCGGAGCCGTGGTCCATGCCGTTCATATTTCCCATGTCTCCCATGCCCATGGGTTCCTGACCCCAGGCGCTGAGCATGGCGTTCATGCGGTCGATCTCCGGCCCCTGGGCGGCCTTGATCTGCTCGGCCAGTTGACGAATCTGCGCGTCCTGGTCCTGCTGGGCCAGCATGATCTCGCTCATTTCAATCGCCTGCTGGTGGTGCGGGATCATCATCCGGGCGAACATGATGTCCGCATCGTTGTGCTCGGCAGAGATTTCCTCCGCTGAATCGGTCGCGGTACCGGTCGCCGTGGCGGACGCGGTCGGGGAATCGGTGACCGTGGCCTCCGACGTGGTGGCCGGCGCCGAGCTGGTGGCAGTGGTCTCGGAACCGGCGTTCTCGTCTTCGGTGCCGGTGGCGCAGCCGGCCAGGGCCAGGGCGGAGGCCAGGGCCAGGGCGGCCAGAGTGGTGGTCTTCTTCATGGTGTGTCCCTTTCTTCGTGGGGTTGGGGTCGGGAAACTCAGGGTCAGGAGGCGGGGGCTGCCGCGGGCTGCCCGGCCGGGCGCCGGTCCCCCGTGGAAGCCGGGGCCAGGCGGGCCGGAGCCAGGTCGATCCGGCGCAGCAGCTGGGCGTTGAGGGCCACGACGATGGTCGAGGCCGACATGAGGATCGCGCCGACCGCGGGGGAGAGGACGAACCCGATCGGGGCCAACACGCCGGCGGCCAGCGGCACGGAGATCACGTTGTAGCCGGCGGCCCACACCAGGTTCTGGATCATCTTGGCGTAGCTGGCGTGGGAGAGTTCGATCATCGACAGCACCGCGCGGGGGTCGTTGCCGGCCAGCACGACGCCGGCCGATTCCATGGCCACGTCGGTGCCGGCGCCGATGGCGATGCCGACCTCGGCGCGGGCCAGGGCCGGGGCGTCGTTCACGCCGTCCCCGACCATGGCCACGGACAGGCCCCGAGACTGCAGCTGACTGACCTTGGTGTCCTTGTCCTGGGGCAGGACCTCGGCGAAGACCTCGTCGATGCCCAGATCCCGCGCCACGGCCTCGGCGACCTGGCGGGCATCGCCGGTGATCATCGCGACCTTGACCTCCCGGGCGTGCAAGGCGGCCACGGCGGCCCGGGACTCGGGGCGGACCCGGTCCTCCACGGCGATCGCGCCGATGACGGTACGGTCCCGGACCACGTGCAGCACCCCGGCCCCCCGATCCGCCCAGGACCGGATGTCACCGGCCAAGGCCTCGGGGGTGTCCAGGACAAGCTCGCGCAACATGTTCGGCCCGCCGACCAAGACCTCGGCCCCGGCCACGGTGGCCTTGACCCCGCGGCCGGTGGCCGCGGTGAACCCGGTCCCGCGCAGACCCAGCCCGACCGCTTCGGGGTTACCGGTGGCGGCGGAGACGATGGCCCGGGCCACCGGGTGCTCGCTGTCGGCTTCGGCCGCGGCCGCATAGGCCAGCAGCTCGGCCTCGGTGGTGCCGGGCACCGTGGCGGTGCCGGTGACGGCGTGGGCGCCCTCGGTCAGGGTGCCGGTCTTGTCGAACAGGACCACGTCGATGGTGCGCATCCGCTCCAGGGCCATCCGGTCCTTGATCAGCAGACCAGCCTTGGCGGCCCGCTCGGTGGAAATCGCGATCACCAGCGGGATGGCCAGGCCCAGGGCGTGCGGGCAGGCGATGACCAGCACGGTGACGGTCCGGGTGACCGCGTCGGTGGGTTGGCCGATAACGGTCCACACGATCGCGGTGATGATCGCCGCACCCAGGGCGAACCAGAACAGCAGCGCCGCGGCCCGGTCCGCCAGGGCCTGGGCCCGGGAGGAGGACTCCTGGGCGTCAGCGACCATCCGCTGGATCCCGGCCAGGGCGGTGTCGGCGCCGATGGCCTCGATGCGGACCCGCACGGTGTTGTCGGTGGCCACGGTCCCGGCCACCACCCGGTCCCCGACGGTGCGGGCCACGGCCCGGGATTCGCCGGTGATCATCGACTCGTCAAACTCGGCCGTGCCCTGAATCAGGGTCCCATCGGCGGGCATGCGTCCCCCGGAGCGGACCAACACGGTGTCCCCGACCGCCAGCTCACCGATCGGCACCGTGACGGTGGTGCCCTCGGCGGTGAGCTTCTCGGCCTCCTCCGGCAGCAGCTCCGCCAGGGCGTCCAGGGCCGAGGACGCCGCTCCCAAGGCGCGCATCTCCATCCAGTGCCCCAGCAACATGATGACCACCAGCAGGGCCAGCTCCCACCAGAAGTCCAGCATCAGCTCCCCGACGCCCAGCGAGGTGACCCAGGAGGCGACGAACGCCACCGTGATGGCCATTGCGATCAGCAGCATCATCCCCGGCTGACGGGCCCGCAACTCGGTGAGCCCGCCCTTGAGGAACGGGGCGCCGCCGTAGAGGTAGATCACGGTGCCCAGCACCGGGGCGATCCACGCCGAGCCCGGGAACTGCGGGACGTGATAGCCCAGCAGCTGTCCGACCATGTGGCTGAAGAACACCACCGGGATCGAGAGCACCAGCGAGACCCAGAACCGGTTGCGGAACATCGCGGTGGAATGCCCGGCGTGCTTGCCGTGGTCATGGACCTGGTGATCCTCATCCAGGGCCGAGTGGGCATGACCCTGCGGCATCGCCTGCCCGTGGGTGTCGGCGTCCGCCGGGCGGTGGGCGTGGCCGGCGTGATTGGTGTGGGGGTCCGGGTCTGGACGCTCGGCGTTCTGGCCGGTGGGGTGATCGGGGTGGTGCGGGGTGCTCATGGTGTTCCTTCTACTCGGCGCCTGCTCACGACGAGGCGCCGACGTCGAGGGGATGGGTCAGTTGATGAGGACGCGGTAGCCGGCCGATTCGATAGCGGCCTGCACTGCGCCCGCGGAGGCGGGCCCGGTCACGGTGACGAGGGAGACCCCTCCGGTGACCAGGTCGACCCGGACGTCGTCTGCTCCGTCCAGGGCGCTCACCGCTTCGGCGACGGAACCCACGCAGTGCCCGCAGGTCATGCCCTCCACCTGGTAGATCGCGGCACCGGCTGTCGTCCCAACTGGATCGGGACTCTGGCGCCCGGAGAGGGCCGTGGCCTCGGCCGGTCCGGCCGGGGCCGGGGCGCAGCACGAGCAACCGGTCGTGGCCATCGGCAGCGGGGTGCGGGGGGAGTCGGTCATGACGGTCTCCTTCAGATCGTGGGGCGGTGCCGGAGGGCACCTCCACCCTCGGTATATACCCCCGGGGGGTATCATTCAAGGGGTGGGGGGCAGGGTTTCGCGGACGATGAACGGGCGCTTTGGTCACTGGGCAGATCGATGGTGAACGTTGCCCCGGTCCCCGGGCCGGCCGAGGTGGCGGTCAGCGTGCCGCCGTGGGCCTGGACCAGGGCCCGGGAGATGGCCAGACCGACCCCGGAGCCGCCGTGGTCCCGGTCGCGGGCGGTGTCCCCGCGGTAGAAGCGTTCGAAGATGTGCGGCAGGTGCTCGGGGGAGATGCCCTCCCCGGTATCGATGACCCGGAGCCTGATCCCGGACGGGCCCTGCCGGGCCTCGAGGCTGACCTGCCCGCCGGGCGGGGTGTGGCGCAGGGCGTTGGTCAGCAGGTTGCCCAGCACCTGGCCCATGCGCTGTCGGTCCACGTCCACGGCCAGGCCCGGATCGGCGTCCAGGCTCAGGACCACGCCCTTGGCGGTGTAGGCCTCGCGGTGGGCCTCGGCGGCGGCGTGCAGCAGCCCGGCCACCGGTTCGGTGGTGCGGTCCAGCTCGATCCGTCCCTCCTCGGCGCGGGAAACGTCGTTGATGTCCTCCACCAGCCGGGTCAGTCGGGCCAACTGATCACCCATCAGCTCCCCGGTGGGCTCGTCCCAGCGGGAGACCCCGTCTTGCAGGGCCTCGTGGTAGACGCTCAGCACCGAGACCGGGGTGCGTAGCTCGTGGGCCAGGTCCGAGAGCATCCGCCGGCGGGTGTCCTCGGTGCGCTGAAGCCGGGCGGCCATGGTGTTGAACGAACCGGCCAGGTCTTCCACTTCGGTGCCGGCGCCCATGGCCGGGACCCGGGTGTCGTACCGCCCGCCGGCCATGGCCTGGGCGGCGGCGCTCAGCCGGTCCAGAGGGTGGCGGATGCGTCGGGAGCACCAGGCGCTCACCAGTAGGGCACACACCAGGGCGGTGCTCAGGGCCACCGCCAGGACGATGAGGTTGGCCTCGCGGTAGGCCTGCTCGGCGTGAGTCAGCTCCGCTGAGCCCTCGCTGCGTCCGGCCATCACCAGGTGCTCGTGGAAGATCGGCGGGCCGGCGACCATCACCACGACCACTGCGGCCAGCAGGCTGACCGCCACCACCAGCAATTGTGCCAGTAAGAACCGGGCTGCCAGCCCCTGGTAGCGCCGCCGGCGGCTCACTGCTCCGCCATCCGGTAGCCGACCCCGCGCACGGTGTCGATATAGCGAGTCGGATCCGGATCGAGCTTGCGGCGCAGGTTGCCGATGTGCACGTCCACGAGTCGCTCATCGCCGACCCAGGCCGGGTCCCAGACAATATCGATCAACTGACGCCGGGAGAACGCCTGGTGTGGGCGCCCGGACAAGGCGGCCAGCAGGTCGAACTCCGTGCGCGTCAACCGCACCGCCTGCCCGTCCAGGCGGGCCTCGTGTGCGGCCCGGTCGATGACTAGGTCCCCGTAGGCCCGTTCGGGTTCGGCGGCCGCCACCGTGGTGCGCGGCCGACGCATGACCGCCCCCACCCGGGCGATCAGCTCGCGGACGCTAAAGGGTTTGGTGATGTAGTCATCGGCCCCCGCCTCGAGTCCAGCGAGCTTGTGGTGCTCATCGCCGCGGGCGGTGAGCATCAGCACGTAGCACTCGGAGAAGGCTCGCACCCGGCGGCACACCTCGATCCCGTCCAGCCCGGGCAAACCCAGGTCCAGGACCATCACGTCGGGCTCGTGAGTGCGGGCGGCCTGGACCGCATCGGGGCCGGTGTGGGTGAGGGCCACGGCATAGCCGGCCCGCTCCAGGTAGGTGGCCACCATGCGCGCCAACGGCTTCTCGTCATCGACCACCAACACCCGGCTGGCCGCCGGGCCAGTGCCAGAGTTCATGGCTCCAGTCTCACCCGCTCCCGCGCCCCGGCGGCCCAGACTGGCGCCGGGGCGGGGAATCTTCATCAAATCTTCAAGGCAAACCGCACCGGACCGGTGCGCCGCCGGCCGACAATGGTAGGTGGCCCGGCCTCCTGGCCCGGGGCGGAGAGGCTCCATGGCCCCCTGACCCGCAGAACTCTGCTCACCGGCGGCCTCGGGCTGCTCGGCTCCACCGCCCTGATCGGCTGCACTCCCCAGCCCCCAACCTCGACGGCGCCCAGCGCCGCCGGCACGGCGGGCACCGCCGCGGACGCCATCGAACCGAAGGCCCAGCAGCTGCTGAACACCCACGGCCTCCAGGCCACCACCGCCGAGAACGCCGTCACCGCCTTGGACCAGCTTCCCCAACCGCGTCCGCTGGCCCTGACCGGCTCCGTCGGCTACGACCAGGTGGTCTTCGCCGACGACACTGACCAAGTCACCGTCCCCCTCACCGGCGGACAGTTCTACCTCTCCGCGGCGCCCTACCGGACCCAGACACACGAGTGCTACTACCACAACCTTGGCGGCTGCCAGGGCGAGCTCACCGACACCCCCATCCACCTCACCGTGACCACCGAGACCGGCCAGATCCTCCTGAAGAGGACACCACCACCTACGCCAACGGATTCACCGGGGCCTGGATCCCCCGGGACCTCACCGGCACCGTCACCATCATCGCCGCCGACACCACCACCAGCACGGCCTTCAACTCCGGCCCCGATGGGCCCACCTGCCTCACCACCCTGCACCTGATCTGAACCACCTCACATCAGCGTCGGCCAGCACCCAAAGAACACCGCCGAGAGACTCCGAAAGCCACCGCGAACGTACAGACATTCGACAGTCACTAGATCCCCCGAGCGGTCCGGTGGGCACGCCCGTCCTGACTCGTCTGAGGCTTCGCACCTTGGAGGCCTGGGTGCCGAGTAGTTGCAACCGGAAGCAGTGGGGACAATCCACAGGCCCCAGGCAATGCGACTGAGCTGAAACCAACGGTGACTGACAGGGGATTGACAGTCTCCGGCGTCGAACCCGCCGTTGAATCCCGCAGCGCTTGGACCGATCCTGTCAACGCTCCCAGCCAACTAGTAAGGGCCCGTCGGCGGCATGAACGACTTCCGTGGCCTCGTCCAGTACCTGGTAGAACGAGTCCAGGGGGTCCATGAAGTGCCCCATGACCTGATGAAAGTCCTCGGCGTCCTGGTTCAGGACCACTGTGGTCTCACCGGGCGCGGCGGCCGCTGCGCCGGCGGGGATCCGCGCCGCCCCGTCGACATCGAACCCGATGCGGAACCCGATGGCGGGGTGCAGCTGAGAGCCGGTCCCGGTGTCCGCCAGGGTGGCCACGTTCGCCAAGTCAATGCTAAAGACCGGTCCCGCCGGACGGGCCGCGACACGGTTTCCGCCATCGCCGGTTCGCGGCAGGCGCCCCCGTCCGCCGGGCACAACACCAGCCTCACGGGCGGGTCACGAGAACCTCTCACGAGGGCTGGTCCGGGCCCGGAAGGCCGGCCGCGCTGAGATGCCTGTACCTCGTTACCCGGTCCTTGCTCCGGCCGGCGGGGGTGGGCACGCTGGGTGATGAGATGAAAGCCAGCGCTGAACGCCTTCGCTTTTCACCTTCGCCGGATGGTTCGAAAGAGCCCCTCACTGATGAAGGCCGCCGGACTCCAAACACCCTTTATCGGACAGCTCCCGGAATTTCGCTGTGTTGGCAGGGAAGAGTCGAGTTCATCAGGGCCCGGGCGCGGTAGGTGTTTCAGGCGTGGCGCACGGAGGCGGCCTCCTGGTCCCGCAGGGCGGTGGTCTCGAGTTGGATGGTGGCGTGGTCGAAGGAGACGGGGAAGTGCTCCTTGACGCAGGCGAGGACCTGTTCCAGGATCTGCGGGGCGTGTCCGGACTCGAAACACCGGTCGTCGACGACGACGTGGGCGGAAATGACCGGCAGACCGGTGCCGATCATCGAGGCGTGCAGGTCGTGCACGTCCTGCACGTGCTCCAGTGCCAGGAGGTGTTCGCGGACCTCGTCCAGGTCCACGCCCTTGGGGGTGAACTCCATCAGCACCCGCACCGTCTCGCGCAGCAGCGAGAATGCGCGCGGCACGATCAGGGCGGCGATGAACAGGGCGGCAATGGTGTCCGCCTGCTGGAAGCCGGTGGTGTTAATGACGATGGCCGCGACGATCACGCCCACAGACCCCAGGGCGTCGTTGAGGACCTCCAGAAAGGCCGCGCGCATGTTGAAGTTCGCCCCCCGGTTGGAGGCCAGCACCGCGATGGCCGCGACGTTGGCGATCAGCCCGATGACCCCGAAGACCAGCAACTCGGTGCCGGGCACCTGCGCGGGTTCGAACAACCGGCGGATCCCTTCGACGGCGGCGTAGGTACCGACCACCAGCAACAGCGCCGCCTGCCCCAGGGCGGCGATGACCTCGATCCGGGCAAAGCCCCAGGTGCGGGCGCTGCTGGGCGGGCGCAACATCATGGTTGCGGCGATGAGCGCCACGAGCAATCCCGAAGCGTCGCTCACGGCGTGGGCGGTGTCGGTCAGCAGGGCCAGGCTGCCGGTGACCACGCTGCCGACCGCCTGGGCCAGCACGATGACCGCGGTGAGGCCGAAGGCGATCAGCAGCCGGGTGCGCATCCCTCGATCGGTTTGCTGCGGCACCTGACCGTGACTGTGGCTGTGCTGGTGTCCGGCGCCCATCAACCCTCCTCGGTGATCAGTGCGTCATGGTCATGGTGGTCCCGCAGGGACAGCGACACCCCGGAGGTCCCCAGCAGCGCGTCCGCGGTCTGCATCAGATCGGTCAGCCGGGTCGGGTCGGCCAGACTGAACCACGAGGAACGGCCCTCGGCGCGCACCGTGATCAGCCCGCAGTCCCGCAGGCACGCTAGGTGCTTGCTGACCGTGGACTGTGCTAGATGCATGTGGTCCACCAGGTCCCGGACCCGGTGCTCACCGGTGGCCAGGTGTTCCAGCAGCACCAGCCGGGTCGGTTCGGCCAGCGCATGGAACAGTGCCGCGTAGGCGCCGCGGTCCTCGAACCCCGAGGGCTCGTCCCGGATCGGGTATATCGTCATGGAGCGATGATAGCAACCTCTGACGATTTGGAAAGGGCGAGGGCGAGACGGTCGACGCCCCCCGTTATGACCGAAGCCGGGGGGCTCGAGGGCCGGGGCGCTCAGGTTGGTGAGCGTGAGCTTCAGCACCAGCACCGCGGCGGGCGGAGGCGGGCCCGCCACTGCTCGCTGCGTCAAACTCCACGGTTCCGTCGGGCCGGGGCCCCTAGGGTTCGACATTCTCGCAGGTCAGCGCTGCACTCGACCGCGGTGATGGTCGGTGCCTGCGGGCCAGCAAGATCAGGTGTTGATGCACGGAACAGTCCACGGTGGTGACTGGGCATGGCTGGTGCCGGGGTGTGCGACCAGCGGTCTTCCGGAGCGGGCGGTCGGGAGACAATGGAGTCATGTACGCGCCGATCGACCTCCAGACTCCTCTCGTCACCCAATGGGTCGGCACGCTCGTGGCCATCGTGGGGCTGGCGGTACTCACCCACGGGTTGTGGCGCCGCAAGCGTTACCGGGCCCACTTGGACGACGAGGATGCTCGCTTCGCCGGGCCGGACCGGACGAAGGATGCCGTCCGCGAGGTGTTCGCGGGGGCAGGGGCCCTCGTCATCGGCCTGGGCGCTCTCGCCTATGCCATCTACGGAGACATCACCTCGCAGAACAACATCCAGGAGAACGTCGCCAAGAAATACGGGGTTGAAGCGGTGGAGGACAAGGGGTGGCGCGGCAATGCGCTGCGCGCCGACGTCACCATGCCAGATGGCACCGTCCACCGGGACGTTCAGATCATCTTCGAGGATTCCGGCGAACCACAGATCAGCCGCGACCTGAGCGGCCCCGCCACCGACGGCACCGAGTAGACCGCATCCTGGCGTCCGCGGTGGCTCCCGGGCGACCGGTGGCCAGGCCGCGGCCGCAGCATGATCCCGCCTCCACGTCAGCCTGCAGCCCACCGCGGCTGCCACCGGCGGACATATCCCATTTCCGGTCGCGTCGAAGGCCGGTCGTCCTACGCCATCGCCAGCGCTCTCACCGGGGCGGTGCCCTGGGCGGGACGTGCAGGGACAGTAGGTGCGGTCCTCGGTGGCGGCCGGTCCGGCGGTCAGGCCTCCGCGGTCTTCCAGCGGCGGGCGGACACGAACGAATAAGCGCCCAACACCACGTAGAGCAAGAGCAGGGCGAAGGTGATCGCGCTGGTGAGCACGGCCGTGGGACGCTCCGCGGTGCCGGCGATCAGTGCACCCAGCTGCAGGACGTTCATCGAGGTGCCCAGGAGGCCCAGCACGGCCACGGCCAGGGCAACGTGGATGCCGATCTTCTGGCTTTTCAGCCCGATGAGGCCCGCGACCAGGATCACCGCCCCCAGGAAGGCCGGGATCAGCGCCGTCCAACTGGCGAACGCCGTGGCGATATAGGCGATGGCACCGACGGCGATAAGCAGGGCGCCGAATCCAATGGTGATACGAGGCATATCGCTCCTTAGGCAGATGGGGACCCGCACGTGTTCTAATGCGCTGGAGTAGAACTCTCTTCTACGCAGTGTAGTAGAGATGGCGTCCCGGCCTGTGGCCGCTAGACCTGCCGAGGTCTGCCATTCCCACCGCAGGCCCCCTCGGCATCGAGCAGGTCCGAGACGCTCCTGGCGCGTCGGGACGGCACGTTGCCGGCGGTCGGACAGGTCTCGGTGCAGTCCAGCGAGTACGGCACGTGGCCAACCCGTCGGGCATCTCTTGGACCAGGCCCGCATCCGCACAATCCGTGCAGGCCGGGGGCGTCGGGAGCGGCCCTGGATGCACTCGGCCGGTTTCGCCCGGTTGATGTTGCCCAGCTGCTTCGGGTAGGTGCCCAGCATGATGCTTACAGGATGGGTCGCGATGTGCTCCTTCGTCGATCCGCTGGATAGATGCACACGCCCGCCCGGCCATCGACCGTAGACCACCCCTGCGGCGCGGACGAAGGGGTGAACCTTGAAGGTTTCGTGAAGATCGCCACCCGCCACGACCACCGGTCGCGGTGGCTCCGGTGATGAAAACCCGGCCATCCCTGTGTTTCCGGGCCGCGGCCGGGCCGGGGAGGCGGCGCGGCGCCCGGTGTCACCGAATTGCGGATAGGTAACGGCCGTGTATCGTTGCGTAACGTTCTGGTCACGGCGACCGCTGTCAAGGGATGGCCCCCGTGGGGGTGGCACCTCCCTGAAGCCTCGTACCGAGTCGAGGGCGTCGTATCTGTCACCGTCTGCTGAGGGAATCCATGTCCTACCCCACCCGCCGTGCTCGCCTCGAGGCCGAGAAGCAGGCCCGCCGTTCTCACCGCCGCCGCTCCCTCACGATGGGCGTGGTCGGCCTGACCACCGTCGTGGGAACCACGATGGCGGGCATGGGCCCGGCTACCGCCAATGAGGGCGCCTACTCCGCGCCCAGTGGCCCCACCGCCAACACCTGGAGTTGGGAGGCCGACTCCACTCAGTCTGCTAGCGGGTCCTCCCGTGCGTCTGTCGCCAGCACCCCGTTCCCCGCGACCAGCACCGGATCGGTTGCTGAGATCCAGCGGGCCTCCTACACCACCGCCTCCACCACCGCTTCCAGCGGCACCGGTTGGGGTTCGGCCGTGCAGTGGGCTACCGCCAAGGCCGCCGACCCGGGCGTGCGCTATGTCTGGGGCGGCAACGGCCCGACCGGGTACGACTGCTCCGGCTTCACCCAGAACGCCTTCGCCCAGGCCGGCAAGAAGTTGCCGCGCAACTCCAAGGCCCAGTACGTGGCCGCCCGCCAGTACGTCTCCGTGAACAATCTGCGGGTCGGGGACCTGGTGTTCTGGTCCAACAACGGCTCGGCCTCGGGCATCTACCACGTGGCCATGTACATCGGCAACGGCAAGATCGCCCATGCCCGCAACCCGCAGATGGGTGTGGCCGTCACCGACGTGGACTACAGCCCCTGGAACATGATGGGCACCGCCGCCCGCTACTAAGGGTGCCACCCGCAGCCGCTCCACAAGCGGCTCCCGCCCTGGCGCTAGTCTGCGAGGCCCCCTGGACCAGGGCCCACGCTCGTGCTCAGCAGGTCGCGCATGGCGTGTCATCGCGAGTGCGCGGCCGGGCTGTCCATGACCGAGCTCTCCGGTACCCGTCCGTGCCCTGACGGAGAGTGGGGTGAGCGAGGTTGCTGCGGCTGTACACCTGGACCAGGGCCCGAATCAACGGCGCCAATAACGACCGCACCCAGAGCTGGAGGTTGACCTGCCTCCGCCTGGCCGCTCCCGGACATCGCAGCCTAGGATCCTTCTCTGAAGCAGAGGAGGATCCCTAGGTGCGAAGGATGATGAGCAGGGCGGCAGCTCCACCGGTGCCCTCGAACGTCATCGAGGTCGGGGGCGGGGATTCGATGGCGTGGCCGACGTTTTTCCAGGACAGGGAGTCCTGGGAGGGGCCGAGCGCGAACCAGGCGGCGATGGCTACCGCGATCACCACGGCAGCCCCGGTGATCTACCTGCCTCAGCGGGCCGTGAACGACGGCTGATCGCTTTGGGCCTGCCCATATCGGTTCGCTAGGCTGTCACCCGGCGCGTGGCCCGCCGGCATCTGGGGTGGGGAATCCATATCGCTCCATGATTTCCGCTGACGCCGACCGCCGTCCCCTCCGATAACCGGGCCCTTCCGGCCCCGAACCCACCGCCTCCCGTGCTTCCTTCCGGGGCCCGAGGCGTGAAAGCGGCTGAATGCCCGTGAACACTACTTCCCCCCGGCCGCTCGGGACAGGGCCAGCTCACCGAAGCCCGGAGACCCCGCGGGAGGAGCCGGTCACGGTGCTGAGGACGCCGAGGAGTTCCCTGCTCGCACGAGGGACCGGGCTCGTGGATTCAGTACTGCCCGTCGGCCCGTTCCCGGCCTCCTCGTGGCCGGGGAACAATCCCACGTTGACCTCACATCCCGAATCCGGATCCGAGGAGCCGCCGCCTGCCCGCCCCCGTGCACACCGGGCCCGGACCGGCGCAGGACCTGGTTGGCCTGCCCTGGGCCCGTGGTTGGCTCGCCCTCTGCCTGCGGTCCCGCGGACTGCTGAAGAACGTACTGTCCCTTGACTGAGACCCTCACGGACCGGCCGGCCAAGCGCGGGCGCCTCGACTACCGCTTCCTGATCTCGCCCCAGTGGCTCGGTGGGCTGGTCTTCTGCGCCCTCGTCGCCCTCGCCTGCGCCCTGCTGGGCCAGTGGCAGATGGACCGTCGCATGGAGACCGTCGCCGAGATCAACAAGGTGCTCTCTAACTACGACGAGCCGGTCGTGCCGCTGGCCGGCAACGCCGGGCTGTTCACGGACGTGCGACCGGAGCAGGAGTGGACCCCGGTCGAGATGCGCGGGGAGTACCTCGAGGCGGACACCCGGATCGTGCGCAACCGGCCGCTGGCCGGCAAGCCCGGTTACGAGGTGCTCGTGCCCTTCCACGCGGACACCGGGGACGTGATCGTGGTCAACCGCGGTTGGTTGCCCATCGGAGACACCACCCCCGGCCGTCCCGATGTCGTCCCGGCGCCGCCCGCGGGCGAAGTTTCGGTGGTGGTGCGGGTCAAGCCCGGCGAGCCCGACCTGGGCCGGGACGCCCCGGAGGGCCAGCTCGCCTCGATCGACCTGGCCGCGTTCGCCGACAGCGTCGGCTACCCGGTAGCGGACACCGCGTACGGCCAGCTGGCGGAGGAGTTCCCCGCCCCGGCCGTGGCGCTGCAGCAGCCGCCGAAGCCACCGCTGGACGAGGGCCCGCACCTGTCCTATTCGCTGCAGTGGTTCACGTTCGGGCTGATGAGCTTCATCGTGTGGGGTTACCTGGCCCGGCAGCGCGCGGTCAACGACCGCGACGACCGGGAACTGGGGCTGACCGAGGACGACGGCTACCTCTCGGCCCACCGGGCCCCGCGTGCCCGCCCCGTGAAGCGCCGCGGCGGGCGGCCCACGGACGAGGAGGTCGAGGACGCGATGCTCGACGCGGTCGATTCGCGGCACTAGGGATCCGGCGGCACATCGACTGGTAGCGGCACCACATCCTGGCCATGCTCGCCCACACGACGCGGTCCGCCAGCCGGTCGAGAATGGGGCGCACGCCGCGGCGATGGCCGCGGCGATGAAGGCCCGGTGGTCGAACGGCACCGCACCTTCACCAGGCCATGGTGCGGCATGGCCGGTCGATGTGGCGCTGGTGATCAGCTGCCGCGCCGCCGTTACCGGCTGCGCCGTTCGCACGTGGTGACGCGCATGGGGCAGACCCGTCCTGGTCCTAGATCGTCACCATCACCATGTCGTCGTCCACGGTGGCGGTGAACTCGGTCAGCGGTTTCTGGGCCGGGCCGCCGTAGGGCACTCCCGTTGCCACGTCGAAGTGCGACCCGTGGCAGGGGCAGGCGAAGGTTGGTCGGCCCCGGTTCTGGCCCGGGGCCACCGTGCACCCCTGGTGGGTGCACACGGCGGAGAAGGCACGCACCGTGTCCTGGGATTCGCGGTGCAGCAGCAGGGTGCGGCCGTCGATGGCCACGGACGCCTGGCCACCGAGCGGAAGGTCCCCGGCGGCCAAGACCGGGGTGGGGGAGCCGCCGGGGTGCTGGGAGGGTGCGCTGGCCTCGGCCTGGAGGTCCTCCGTGCAGCCCGTCAGTCCCACCGTGGTGGCCACTCCCACCGCACCGATGACCGCGCCGCGCCCCAGGAAGGCTCTGCGGGAGGTGCCGCACCCACCACAGGCCGTCTCACCGTCGCGGTGATCCGCGGCGGTGGGAATGCTGGCGGTGGGGGTGTGGGCGGTGGGATCGATCGCGGCAGTCATCCGTTCATTATCCGCCGTTCGTCTGGGGTCCATGGATGTCCGTGTCTACGGATGCCCGTGACATGGTTCAGGCGCGTGGGCTTCAGGCCGTGGCCGCGCCGCCTCCGCCCGGGTCAATGCTGGTGCTCGTGGACGTAGTCTCGGCTCAGACCGTGTCGGCGCGCTGGGAGGTGGGGGACATGCCGAGGATGTCCACCCTGGAGGCCGCGTTCTGTCGCAGCACGCCGTGGGGTCTTCTGGCCCGGCGGCTGGTTCTCTGGGCGACTCAGGGTGCGCCTCTGGCCGGGGGCGTGCTCGAGGTCGGTGCAGGCAGCGGAGCGATGGCCGAAGCGATCCTTGCGGCCTGCCCCCGGCTGCGGCTCACGATGACCGATATCGACCCGGCGATGGTCCGGGCCGGGCAACGGCGCCTCGCCCGGTTGCCCGTTGAGGTAGGCCAGGCCGATGCCACCGCCCTGCCCTTCGCCGAGGAGTCCTTCGACATGGTGCTGAGCTTTCTCATGCTCCACCACGTGGTCCACTGGGAACAGGCGGTAGTTGAGGCGGCCCGGGTTCTACGGCCGGGCGGGGTCTTCGTGGGCTACGACCTTGTCGCCTCGCGCACCACCGCCTGGCTGCATGTGGCCGACCGCTCGGCGCACCGGTTCATCGAACCGGCAGCGTTCGAACCGGTCCTGCATCACGCCGGCCTCGACCCGATCCGCCTCCAGGTTTCCTTCGGCGGTCGGGTCTTGCGCTTCATCGCCCACAAACCCGACACCGTCCAGACCGATCCGGGCAGTGACAAGGGAGAACACTGAGCAGGGCGGGGGTGGACCGAGGGGCCCTGACGCCACCAGCGCCGGCGGTGCCACATCCATGTCGCCCGGCCTGTCACCCGGGCCTCGATGCGAGTGTCGTGGTGAGGATTCTCCCCCAGTCTTCTACGGGCTGTAGAATTCCGGGGACGTCCTGCCCCGATGGAGAGGTACCGGAAGTACGCCATGTCCTGCGCCCAGCATTCCCGTGAGCCCGAGCCCCCGACTCCTGGCCTCCCCGGCCGGTCGGGTCGGCCGGGACGACGCAGGGTGTTGGCCGGCCTGGCCGGGGTGCTGTCCGTGCCGTTGTTGGCGGCGTGCGGGGCGGAGGATCCGCTGGCCGCGCAGGCTGGCAATGCCGATGGCAAGAACTACATCGCCGGTGACGGGTCCGTCTTGGAGGTCGCCCCGGACCAGCGCGGTGCACCGGTGCAGTTCAGCTCGACCCTGTTCTCCGGCAAGCCGATCGGCACCGAGGACTTGGCCGGGGATCCGGCGGTGCTGAACTTTTGGTACGCCGCCTGCGCCCCGTGCCGGGTGGAGGCCCCGGATCTGCAGGCCCTGCACCAGCGGTTCGAACCCGAGGGCGTCCAGTTCCTGGGCATCAACGTCCGGGACACGATCGCCACCGCGCAGGCCTTCGAACGCAATTTCGGCATCACCTACCCCTCGGTGGAGGACCGGGGCGGGGAGGTGCTGCTGGCGATGACCGACTACGTGCCGCCGCAGGCCGTGCCCACCACGATCGTGTTGGACCGTCAGGGCCGGGTCTCGGCCCGGATTTTGGGGATCGCCGAGCCCTCCACGCTGCGCACCCTGATCACCACCGTGCTGGACGAGCAGGCCTGAGCGTCCCATGCCCGTCTGGACCATGGCCCTGACCACCACCCGGACTGCGGGGGACGGCCCCCGCGCTGGGACCGACCCTGCCGGTTCGAGGCTGCGGGCGTCTGCCTGTTCCCCGGTGGCCGCCACGGCCTGGGACCCCCGGGCGGCGCAGGTGCCGGCGCGGTGCCCCCGTGAGGAGAAGCAATCCAGTGAGGACAGGCGGCCGCGGTGAGCCAGCAGGACAACGTGCGGGTGACCCGAGACGAGGCCGCCCAGGCGAGTACCCCGGCCCGACCGGGGTCTACCGCCCCGGACGGCGGTTCCGGGCGCCAGGACGTGGAGTTGCCCGCCCTGGGCTTGGTCGGCACGCTGCGGTTCGCCTGGACCCAGCTGACGAGTATGCGCACCGCGCTGATGCTGTTGCTGATGCTGGCGGTGGCCGCGGTGCCCGGGTCGCTGTTCCCGCAGCGCCCGGCCGGCCCGGAGATCGTCAACCAGTACCTGGAGGACAACCCGGTGCTGGGGGAGTGGCTGGACCGGTTCCAGCTGTTCGACGTGTACTCCTCGGTCTGGTTCTCGGCGATCTACCTGCTGCTGTTCGTCTCGCTCATCGGTTGCGTGTTCCCGCGCGCCGTCAAGCACGCCAAGGTGCTGCGCTCGGCCCCGCCGCGCACCCCGCGCCGGCTGTCCCGGTTGCCGGAGTATGGCCGGGTCGTGCTCGAGCCCACCGGCCCCGCCCCGGCCCAGGCGGTGGAGCAGGCCGCGCAGGTGCTGCGCAAGCGCGGCTACCGGATCGAGGTCCGCCAGGAGCCCGACGGCGGCGCCTCCGTGGGCGCCGAGCGCGGCTACGTGCGGGAGATCGGCAACATCGCCTTCCACTTGTCCCTGATCGGGGTGCTGGCCTTCATGGCTGTGGGCGGCTTGTTGAGCTACTCCGGGCAGAAAATCCTCGTGGAGGGGGAAGAGGGGTTCGCCAACACCCTCGTCTCCTACGATGCCTTCACTCCCGGCGGTGCCTTCTCCGAGGACAGCCTGGTGCCGTTCTCGATGTCCCTGAAGAGCTTCGAGAAGGTCTTCGACCGGGAGTCGGAGACGCACTACGGCCAGCCGCTGGACTTCACCGCGGTCATGGAGGTCCAGGATGGCACCACTGGCGAGCCGGAGGAGCGGATCCTGAAGGTCAACCACCCGCTGGCGTTCGGCGACACCCGGGTCTACCTGGTGGGCAACGGCTACGCCCCGGAGGTCACCGTGCGGGACGGCAATGGGGACATCGCCTTCCAGGGGCCGGTGGTCGGCCAGGTCCAGGACGAGGTGTACACCTCGCTGCTGACCATCAAGGTCCCCGACGCCCAACCCGATCAGCTCGGCTTCGTCGGGTTCTTCCTGCCCACCGCCTACACCGGTGAGGACGGGGTGGCGATCTCGATCGACCCGGACCTGTACAAGCCCGAGCTGAACCTGAACGCCTACTACGGCGACCTCGGCCTGGACGAGGGGAAACCGCAGAACGTGTACGTGCTGGACACCGAGAACCTCACCGAGCTGAACTCCCGCAACCTCGACTCCGGGGGCATCACCTTGTCGGTGGGGGAGTCCTATGAGCTGCCCCAGGGCAAGGGCTCCATCAGCTTCGACGGGGTCAAGCCCTATGTCGGCCTGGACATCCTCTACGACCCGGGCAAGTGGGGCGTGGGTGTGTTTGCCGTGCTGGCCCTGATAGCCCTGGCCGTGAGCCTGTTCGTGCGCCGCCGCCGGGTCTGGGTCCGGGGCACCACCGGCCCCGACGGGTCCACCATGGTCGAATACGGGCTGCTGGCCCGCGGCGAAGACTTCGGGTTGCGCCAGGAGAACCTGGCCCTGCGCCGGAAGTTCGAACAGCTCTGGCCGGTTACCGCGCCACAGGAGCCCGGGCCGTCCTCGTCCTCCACCACCTCCTCCGGCACGACCTCCGACACATCGTTCACCACTGCCTCAGCCCCTGCCGGGAGCCCCGGCGCCACCCCGGACGGCCCCGCCGGGCCCGTCCAGAACCGACCGGAGTAACCCATGCCGTCCATCAACCTGCAGCTGGCCAGCTACAGCGACCTGTTCATGCTGATCGCCGCGCTGATCTACGCCGTCGCCTTCATCCTGTTCGCCCTGGATTTGGCCACCTCCTCCAAGACCATCCGCGCACTGGAGACCGAACTGGCCCGAGAACGAGAACGACAACAGGACACCGCCGACACCGCCGACGCCGCCGAATCTGTGGCGCGGCGGGAGCATTTGGTGGGCGCCGGCGTGGGGGGTTCGGCCCGGACTACGGGCCCACGGGCGGTACCCGGCGCCCACACGAACGGCACCGGTGCGGGTGGGGGTGAGCTGGTGGATGAGGACATGGACTACCTGGGCACCACCGCCCGCCCGGTGGCCAACGTCGCGGTGGCCCTGATGGTCATCGCCGCCGCCCTGCACGCCTTCGCCGTCATCGCCCGCGCCGTGGCCGCGTCCCGGGTGCCCTGGGGCAACATGTACGAGTTCTGCACCACCGGGGCGATGCTGGTCGCCGTGGTCTACCTGCTGTTCCTGATCCGCAAGGATCTCCGCTTCCTGGGCACCTTCGTGACCGGGCTCGTGGTGATCATGATGGCCGCGGCCACGATCGGCTTCCCCACGCCCATCGCGCACCTGCAGCCGGCCCTGCAGTCCCCGTGGATCGTCATCCACGTCTCGATCGCCGTGCTGGCCTCGGCGCTGTTCACCCTGACCTTCTCGATGAGCGTGCTGCAGCTGCTCCAGCACCGCCGCGAGGCCCGGATCCGCACCGGGGGCCCGGCGCGGCCGGCGTTCCTGCAGCTGGTGCCCTCGGCGCTGAGCCTGGAGAACTGGTCCTACCGGATCAACGCCGTGGGCTTCGTGATGTGGACCTTCACCCTGATCGCCGGGGCCATCTGGGCCGAGGCCTCCTGGGGCCGGTACTGGGGTTGGGACACCAAGGAGGTCTGGACCTTCGTCATTTGGGTGATCTACGCCGGTTACCTGCACGCCCGCGCCACCCGCGGCTGGACCGGGGAACGCGCCGCCTGGCTCTCGATCATCGGCTACGCCTGCATCGTCTTCAACTTCACCATCGTCAACACCTACTTCCCCGGACTGCACTCCTACGCCGGCCTGCCCTCCTAAGAACAAAGAAGGGGCACCGGTCACATCGAACCGGGCCGGGGTCTCAGCGCCAGCTCGCCCCGAGAGGTCCGGAGGGCTCGCGGGGCGGTCGATCCCTTCGCGCCCGGGGTGGACGCCTCACCGCCATCGACCACGGTAAGGTCATCACGTGCTGTATAGTCAGCGCATGCTGACTATTGCTTCGCGCGTGGACGTGATGAACCGGTTGGGTCGGGCGATGGCCGATCCCACGCGATCGCGCATCCTGCTGTCCCTGTTGGAGGCGCCCGGGTATCCGGCCCGGCTCGCCCGCGAGCTGGGGTTGACGCGCACGAATGTGTCGAACCATCTGGCCTGTCTGCGCGGGTGCGGGTTAGTCGCGGCGGAGCCGGAGGGCCGGCAGACCCGGTATGAGATCGTCGATCCGCACCTGGCGGCGGCGCTGACCGCGTTGGTGGAGGTGACCCTCGCGGTCGATGAGACCGTGCCGTGCCTGGATCCGGCCTGCACCGTTGCCGGGTGCTGCTCCGGACGGGAGGGCGCGTTGTGAGTTCGGCGTGTGGCTGCGAAGAACCCTCCCCGACGCCAGCAGTGAGCAACGAGGCGAACGAGGTGCAGGCCCCGTGGTGGCGTGATCGGGGCATCCTGATCCCGGTGCTCTCCGGGGTCGCGTTCCTGACCGGCCTGATCCTGGAGTGGTCCTCCGCCCCGACGGCCGCGCTGGTCGTGTTCTGGATCGGGTTGGTGCTGGGCGCGTCCACGTTCGTGCCCGGGGCGATGCGCAACCTGTTCACGAAGGGCAGGGTCGGCATCGGATTGCTGATGACGATCAGTGCGGTCGGGGCGGTGATCCTGGGCTATGTCGAGGAGGCCGCGGCGCTGGCGTTTTTGTACTCGATCGCCGAGGCCCTGGAGGACAAGGCGATGGACCGGGCCCGCGGTGGGTTGCGCGCCCTGCTGAAGCTGGTGCCGGAGACCGCCACGGTGCTGCGCGACGGCGCACCGGCGGTGATCCCGGCCAGAGAGCTCACGGTCGGTCAGGTGTTGCTGGTGCGGCCCGGGGAGAGGGTCGCCACGGATGGCATCGTGCGGACCGGGCGCAGCAGCCTGGACACCTCGGCGATCACCGGGGAGTCGATCCCGGTGGAGGTCGGCCCGGGGGAGGCGGTGTCGGCCGGGGCGATCAACACCGCCGGGGCCCTGCAGATCCAGACCACCGCCGGTGGGACGGACAACTCGCTGACCACGATCGTGGAGCTGGTCGAACAGGCCCAGGCGCAGAAGGGAGACCGGGCCCGGTTGGCGGACCGGATCGCCCGGCCGCTGGTGCCCGGGGTGATGATCCTGGCCGTGCTGGTCGGGGTGATCGGATCGCTGGTCGGTGACCCGGAGTTGTGGATCACCCGGGCCCTGGTGGTGCTGGTGGCCGCCTCGCCGTGTGCCCTGGCCATCGCGGTGCCGGTGACCGTGGTCTCCGCGATCGGCGCGGGCAGCAAGTTCGGGGTGATCATCAAGTCCGGTGCCGCCTTCGAACGCCTCGGCGGCATCCGGCACCTGGCCGTGGACAAGACCGGAACCCTGACCCGCAACGCCCCGACCGTGACCACCGTGATCACCAGCGACGGGAACACCGAGGACCAGGTGTTGGCCTGGGCGGCCGCACTCGAGCAGCACAGCACCCACCCCCTGGCGGCCGCCATCACCGCCGCTGCCCCCACTGCCACTGCGGCCCAGGCCGTGTCCGAGCAGGCCGGTCACGGCCTCACCGGCACAGTCGCCGGGCGTCCGATCACGGTCGGCAGCCCCCGATGGATCGACCCCGGCCCGCTCGGGCCCCGAGTAGAAGCTCTGGAGGCGGACGGCCAGACCTGTGTGCTGGTGACCCGGGACGGCACAGTGGTGGGCGCGATCGGGGTCCGCGATGAACTGCGCCCCGAGGTCCCCGAGGTCGTGCGCACCCTGGACGCTCACGGGATGCACATCACCATGCTCACCGGGGACAACGCCCGGACCGCGCACGCCCTGGGGCGCCTGGCCGGCATCGAGGATGTGCGCGCCGAATTGCGCCCCGAGGACAAGGCCCGCCTCGTCACCGAGCTGGCCCGCACCCGGCCCACGGCCATGATCGGTGACGGCATCAACGACGCCCCGGCCCTGGCCGGGGCAACCGTGGGGATCGCGATGGGCGCCACCGGCTCCGATGCCGCGATCGAGTCCGCGGACGTCGCCTTCACCGGCCACGACCTCCGGCTGATCCCGCAGGCCCTGGCCCACGCCCGCCGCGGCCGGGCGATCATCAACCAGAACATCGTCCTGTCGCTGCTGATCATCATCATCCTGCTGCCGCTGGCCATCACCGGCGTGCTGGGACTGGCGGCCGTCGTGCTGGTCCACGAGGTGGCCGAAGTGATCGTCATCGCCAACGGCCTGCGCGCCGCCCGCACCCCCCGCAGGCCCACCGCCCAGCCCGCTGGCCGCGCCGCCGCGCCCACCGGCCAACAGGTGCCGGCGGCCTAACCGGGGCGGCACCTGCCGGATGGCGGGCCCGGGTGTCGCTCTCGGGGCAAGCGACACCCGGGCCCGCACCACCGCGGCACGGACCCCCGCTAGGGTGGCAGCGGCATCAGGGTGAGGTCTCGGTCAGGTTCAGGTTGCCACGTCGGATGGGGCGGGGCGCGAGGTCCCGGTTCGTGGGCGCCCGGTGGGCGCATCCGGCCGGGACAGAATCAATGCGGTGAGCAGGAAGGCCATCGGAGCGAACCCGGCCGTCAGCACCGAGATGCCGGCCAATTGCTGGTCCAGGGTGACCGGTGGCCCCCAGGTGCGCGCCATGCCGACGAACCAGTCCGGTTCTAGCACCGGCAGGACACCGGCGGCCAGCACCACGGCCCAAATCAGCAGTGCGGCGGTCAGGACCGCCGCGGTGCGAATCCGGGCGGCTCGCGACGCCGGACGCCCGTCGGAGGGCCCCAGCACCGCGGTCATGAAGCAGAACCCCACCCCGAGGAAGTACAGGTTCGCCACCTGGTGCACGAGCCAGTAGTCCAGCACCAGGCGAAAGAGTGGTGTGTAGTAGAGCAGCCCGAGCGAGACGGCCAGTACCGCGGCGCTGAGGGCCGGGGCCGACAACGCGGGGCGGGCCGCGTCCAACCATTCCCGGGGGCCCCGGCTGCCGTCGGTGCGTCGAGGCACGGTCGCAGCGACCAGCTGCAGGGGCGCGCCGAGCGTCAGCAGCAGCGGAACGAGCACGGCCAAGGCGAGCAGCATCAGGGTGTGGGCGCTGTAGAGCACCATGCCGTAGATCGTCGGCGCCGAGCAGGTGACGTAGAGCAGCAGACCTAACCCGGTCAGCCAACTGGCGGTCCGCGGCCAGGCCCAGGTGTGGGCCTGACGCACTCCGAGGAGGTAGACGGCGGCGGCGGCGACGGTGGCCGCAACCCAGAGCCAGTCCCACCGCCATTCGGTGAGCCACTTCTCCCAGGTCAGTTCGGGGGGCAACAGGTAGCCGGTGAGGATCTGGGCCGGGGTGGCCGCCGGTTTGATCTCCTGCGGGACCGGGGGGGCGGTGCGCCCCAGGGCGGCGGTGACCCCGATGATGCCGGCCATGATGCCCAGCTCGGCCACCACCAGCCGCCAGGCGGTCCGGTCGGCCGGGACGGTGCCGAGCCGGGCGATGGCCCACCGGCGGTGGCCCAGGCCGATGGCCCCGAGCAGCACTGTCGCGGCCGCCTTGAGCAGGACCAACTGCCCGTACGGGCTGACCAGTCCCTCCCATGAGCCCAGACGCAAGACGGAGTTCACCACCCCGGAGGCCAGCACCAGGAAGAACGCCACCCCAGCCAGGGCCGAGAAGCGTTCCAGGACGGTCCTGGCCAACCGGTCACCGCCGGGGGCATCGGTTCCGACCCGGGAGGGGTTAAGCGTGGGGGCGATCACCGTCAGGGCGGCGACTCCGCCCACCCAGACCAGCACCCCGAGCCAGTGCACGACCAGGGCCCCGACGCCGGCATAATGATCGTCGCTGCCGGCGGCGTGGCCGACCAGGGAGATCGGGATGGCCGCCGCCGCGGCCAGCAGGGCCGTGGCGCCCAGCCCGGCCGGGGACCGGACGAGGAAGGTCAGGGTGGACACGACGAAGGCGATCACCACGACGGTGGCCCACGCCTGGCCCACGACCAGGTCGGTGACGAAGTACACCAGCTCCCGGGCAAAAGCCTCGCTGCTCGACACCGGTTGGCCGGACAGATCGGCATAGGTGAACACCAGGACGAGCACCGCTGACAGCGCCCAGAGTACGGACACGGCCGAGGCGGCGGTCATGACCCGGGTGGACGCCGGATGGGAGTCGCGGGCGCCCTGCCGGCCCCCGAGGACCGGGGTGTCGGCGCGCCGGGGCGGCAGGACGGTGGCCGCAAACAGCAGGCAGCCCACCACCACGGCCAGCGCCAGGTGGTGCACGGTCACCGCGATCGGCAGCACCCACCGGGCCAGGGCCCCCGGGTCCAGGGCCTCTCGTTCGGCGAGGGCCCCGGTGTACGCAGCGCTGGCCACGACGGTGGCCGCGGCCAGGATGAACGCGGCCACCAGCCAGGGCGTCGACCGTCCCGGCCGGTCAGAGGCAGCGGCGCTGTTCGGGACGTCCGGTGCTGGCGGTGGGCCCATCGGGGCCGGCACCGGTGGGCCGGCGGTGCTCACCGGGTGCTCACTCGGTGCCCGTGGCACCCGCGCGGCGGCGCGCCAGCAGGGTCGCGACGACGATCACCAGCGCCAGCGCCAGGATGGCCGCCAGGACGATCACGAAGCCGACCGGGAACCCCGAAGCGGGCTCCTCGGCGCCCGGCTGCTCGGCGCCGGTCTCGGCGGTGGGCTCGGCCTGCGAGGGCTCCGAGGCGGTGGGCACCGGCTGGGCCGGCGCGGTGACCGGGGCGCCGGACGGTGACGCTGGGGCTTCCGTCCCGGTCACGGTGAAGTCGAAGCTGCCCTCGATCGGATGGGAATCCGAGGACACCACCCGCCATGTCACCGTGTACTCTCCGGCCGGGGCGTCGGGCCGCAGTGGTTGGGCGGCGCTGTTCCCGTCGATTTGCACCTCCCCGGTGGTCCAGTCCGCGCCCTGGGCGTCCTCGACCAGGATCACCGCGCCCAGGGCGAGCGGGGTGTTGCTGAAGGAGACCTCGATGGCCTCCGGCGCCGTCTCCAGGGCCTGCCCGTCGGAGGGATTCGTGCCGGTCACGACATCATGGGCCGCGGCCGGAGAGAGTGGCCCCAACAGGGCCAGCACCAGGGCGGCCAGCACGGCCAGGATGGGCACGGTGGGCCGGGCAGCGTATGGACGCAACAACTTCTACCTCCTGTAGAAAACGCCCCCAGCCTACCAACGGTGCCCGCCTGCGCCGTCAGGTGTGACCTGTGGTGCATCGGGGTAGTAGTGCTGCCCCTAGGGGAGGGCCGGAGGCGGTGGTCACCGGGAGGTGCCGGAGGGCGTTTCGGTGGCGAGTTGTTCAAGGTAGGCGTTGTACGCATCCAGCTCCGGGGTGCCATGCAGGTCGGCCTCGGCGTCGGCCCGGCGGGCCTGGCGGGTATCGGCGCGGAACCATTGGTGCGCGATAAACACCAGGATCAGCACGGTCGGCAACTCACCATAAGCCCAGGCCAGCCCGCCGGCGACCTTCTGGTCGACCATCGGGTCCAGGTCCCAGCTGGCCGGCGGAGTGGCGAAGAACTCCACGATCGGGGTGGTGGCCATCATCAGGACCACCCCGAAGAAGGCATGCAACGGCATCTCGATGGCCACGTCCAGCAGGCGCCCACCATAACCCTGCTTGGCCGGCAACGGATCACTGGAGAGCAGCGGGACGGTGAACAGGACCCCCGCGGCCAGGAACAACAGCTCCAGCCCCGTGTGGCCGTACCAGGTGGGCAATAACCGGTCGTCCAGGCCACTGAGATAGATCCCGTAGTACGTGATCAAAAACAGCGGGATGGTGAAACCCGGGTGCAGGACGATCCGGCCCCATCGGGACCGCAAACCGGCATGGGCCCATCGCAGCACCGCCGTGCCCGGCCCGCGGTGGGGGGTGGCCCGCAACAACAAGGTGCCCGGACTGCCCAACACCAGCAGCGGGGGAATGGCCATCATCAAGGTCAGTTGCTGGAAGATAAACACCGAGAACATCTTCAGCCCATAACCCTCGATGCCAGCGCCCATCGTCACCGCGATCGCGGCGCACCCAACCACGAAACACAGGGTTCTCCACACTGGCCACCGCCGCCGCGCGCTCCACAACCGCACCGCGCCGGCCAGGTACAGCACGCCCAGCACCACGGCGATGGCAGGGATCAGCGGGATCGGCTGCAGCGTGGGCGCCAGGAAGTTCTCCATGCTGGGAGGCTCCGTGGGGATCCACACCGGCCCGTCCATACTGCGCTCACCCATCGGTACAGAGAGCCTCCACTGTCATCGTCCCAGTCTCCCACGCCCCGCGGGCGGAGGCCGTTCCCGGCTCATCGGCGTGAAGGGCGGCTCGCCCCAGGGCCCTGCAGAAGGCAGTTTGTTGACAACGCTGGGCTCAGGGGTCCTCACGGGCAGGGTACCGCGCGTGAACCCGGACAAAACGGGGCCCCGGGGATCAGCCCGGCCGCGAGAAAAGGATCAAACCGCGTACCGGCCCCGGGGCCCCTAGTCAGCATCTCTTCTGCCTTGAGGAGATGCCACCAGCATAGGACCGCATTGTGGGTCCCACCCGCACAGCGGCTGAAAGTTCCCTGGCAACCGACCACCGGCCCAGGGCCTCATGGACTGTGCCGGAGTCCGGGTGCCCCTGTCGGGACACGCTCGACGGATCCCCCGTCCCCGGGGCGCCCCTGGCGGTTGGCCGGACAGCGAGAAACCCGGGCATGACATCCCTGGGCGTGCGTATCACCGGCCCTATCGATCCGCCACTGACTGCCGGGCCGGAGACCTGCCGGTGGTCCTCGGGGCGAGGGGCATCCTGTTCTCTCGCCTGCAAGGCGACCGCGGACGGCGCAGCTGCCACCCCGGCCGCAGTGGACATGAAGCGGCTCACCGGCCGTGGGCTGACCCCGGCCCAGTGGCCGCAGGGTTACAACACCATGGAGGGCTGCGTGGCGCTCTGCGCGGGCCTGGTGGCCGAGAAATGTCCGTTGAGGTCAGCCAGCCTCGAAGAGTTCAGTGAAGACTGTAAGGTTCAGTATATGCTGACTCTTTCCTCTCTTGTGGAGGTGATGAACCGGTTGGGGCGGGCGATGGCCGACCCAACCCGGTCCCGAATCCTGTTGACCCTGCTGCAGGGCCCGGCCTATCCGGCCGAGCTGGCCCGGGACCTGGAACTGACCCGGTCGAATGTGTCGAACCATCTGGCGTGCCTGCGGGACTGCGGGATCGCGGTCGCCGTGTCCGAGGGCCGCCAGACCCGGTATGAGATTGCCGATGCGCACCTAGCGCGGGCGCTGACCGCGCTGGTCGATATCACCCTGGCCGTGGATGAGAGCACCCCGTGCCTGGACCCTGTGTGCTCGGTGCCCGGCTGCTGCCGCCCGGGGGTGGGTGCGTGATCCTGTCCTCGATCCTGCAGGCGGTCGGTCTGTTTTTGGTCACGAACATCGATGACATCATCGTGCTCTCGTTATTCTTCGGCCGCGGCGCGGGCCAGCGCGGGACCACCGCCCGGATCCTGGTCGGCCAGTACCTCGGGTTTGTCGGGATCCTGGGTGCGGCCGTGCTCGTCTCGCTGGGCGCGGAGGCGTTCCTGCCCCCGGAGGTCATCCCGTACTTCGGGCTCATCCCGCTGGGCCTGGGATTGTGGGCGGCCTGGCAGACCTGGCGCGGGGACGACGACGATGATGACGAGGCCAAGATTGAGGGCAAGAACGTCGCCGCCTGGACCGTGGCCGGGGTGACCTTCGCCAACGGCGGGGACAATATCGGCGTCTACGTCCCGGTCTTCCTCAGCGTGGGCCCGGGCGCCGTGGTCGCGTACTGCGTGGTGTTCCTGGTGCTGGTGGGAGTGCTGGTGGGCCTGGCCAAGTTCGTCGCCACCCGCCGACCCATCGCCGAGGTGTTGGAACGCTGGGAGCACATCCTGTTCCCCATCGTGCTGATTGGCCTGGGCGTCTTCATCCTCATCAGCGGCGGGGCCTTCGGCCTCTGACCGCGCCGGCCCTCGGCCACGCACTGCCCGCTCGTCCATGCCCCACCGGCCCGGTTGCCACACGGCGACCGGGCCGGTGGGGTGCGGGCGTGGTCTAGACGGGGGTGGTGAAGGTGCCGGCCAGGTTCTGCAGTTGGTCCATCCACATCATCCCCGGCATCCACAGCCCGGAGACCCTCAGGACCCCGACGAACACCAGCAGGGAGCCGCCGAGGATGTTGAACACCCGGATGTTGCGGCGGATGTAGCTCAGCGCGGCGGTGACCCTCCTGATCCCCGGCCGCGGCCAACTGGACAGAGGAGGACCCCGCCAGTACCGGTCATGCCCCGAGCTCAGCGCGCTGCAGAGACGCTTCGCTCCGCGTCGTTCTTGTCCTCAAGGTGAGGCAGGGCTCTACCGATCGCGGAGTACTCCTGGCGCCGTGCCCGCCAGGGCGTCCACCACAGCGGGGTGGGCACCCCGGCCAGTACCGGGGACAGCGGGGTGGCGTTGATGGCCATCCCCACCGCCCAACTGATCAGCACGGTGAGGACGAGCTTGGCGCCGTCGTGCAGAATACCGACGTTCACGAGGGTTTCCAGAGCCCACCCGTGGAAGAGGACCACCACGGTGCCGGTGCGCACCACGGCGCTGACCGGCCGGGACAACCCTCGCACGATCCGGTCCACCACGGTGCTGAAGATCAGCACGAGGCCGGCGGCGGTCAGGGCGCCCACTACCGGGGTGAGCAGGAAGGTGCCGAAGCCGGCGAACTTGATGTTCAGCGGTTCCACCCCGAGCCGGACGGCCAGCAGCCCGACGCCGACGCAACCGGCCCCGATCAGGGCCCGGTTGCCCTGGATCCGGGGCAGGACACCGCAGCGGAACCATTCGCCGGCCAGCACGAAGAACAGGCACGGCAAAGCCAGCCCAAGCCCCAGCGGGGTGCGGCCCAGCAGGGAGTCCGGGAGCAGAGCCAGGACGAGTCCGACCACCGAGACCGCCCAGGCCACCCACGCTGGGAACCGTTCCAACCAGCGGCGCAGCACAGTAACGAAGAACAGCACGGAAATAAACCAGAACGCCCACCACGGCGGGGCCTGGTCCGAGCCGCCATACCAACCGGTGGCCATCAGTGGCCAGAACCCGTCGGGGGCGTCTCGGGTCCACGCCCAGGCGGCCACGCTCATGATCACGGCCCAGACCAGGTACGGCACCGCAAGGTTCTTCCAGCGGGCCCGGAGCTCGAGCTCGAAGGGGCGTCCTCGGGTCCAGAAGTAGCCGGTGAGGAAGAAGAACAGCGGCATCCGCCAGATCTCCAGGTACTCCCCGCCGGGAAGCCGCGGCCCGTAGGCGTGGCCGGCGACCACGGCGACGATCGAGACGATACGCAGCACGTCCACGCCGGTGTTCCGGCGTGGACGGGGTTGCGGCGGTGCCGCGGGGGTCAGTGCGTAAGAGATATGGGCCTTTCGGTGTCAATGTCCCGCGGGGCAGGTCTCCGGATCCATGCCGGTGGGGTCGTTCGGTCCTAGACGGGGGTGGTGAAGGTGCCGGCCAGGTTTTGCAGCTGGTACATCCACAGCATCCACAGCCCGGAGACCATCAGGACACCGACGAGCACGAGTAGACAGCCCCCGATGATGTTGAACACCCGGATATTGCGGCGGATATAGGCCAGCGTGGTGGTGACCCAGTTGATGCCGGCCGCGGCCAGCAGGAACGGGATGCCCAGCCCCAGGCAGTACACGAAGCCCAGCAGCGCCCCGCGCCAGGGGTCCCCGGTGGTGGTGCTCAACGCCAGCACCGCGCTCAGGGTCGGGCCCATGCAGGGGGTCCAGCCCAGGCCGAACACCACCCCGAGCAGCGGGGCCCCGGCCAACCCGGTCCGCGGAGCCACGGTCGGCTTCACGGTGCGCTGAAGAAGGGAGAACTTGCCGACCATGACCAGGCCCATGACGATCACCAGCACGCCCAGGACGCGGATCATCGGGTCCTGCCAGCGCACCAGCCAGTGCCCGATGGTACCGAAGGCGGCCCCGTAGAGGGTGAAGACCGCGGCGAAACCCAGGATGAACAGCCCGACCCCGGTCAGCACCCGGCGGCGGTTGTCCGGGTGGGTGGGGTTGGACAGCCCGGAGACGTAGCCCAAATAACCCGGCACCAGCGGCAGGATGCACGGGGACAAAAACGAGACGATCCCGGCGATCATCGCCAGCGGGGCGGCGATGAGCAGCGCCCCGGAGTTGACCATCTCGGCGAAGTAGTTCCCGATGCTCACACCGGCCCCCGTCCGTTGGTGCGGCCCATCGGGTCGGCACAGACGCCATGGGGGCGTCGGCGGAGAACGGCCCCGGACCTCGTCATCGAAGGGGGCAGGGTGGAAGGACGGGGCACGACGGACAATCTCCAAAGATAGGGGGAGTGGGGTTCACCGGTGGGACCGGCGGCCCACCGCAGGCGCGTCACTGCTGCGGGCGCAGTGCAGCAGCACAGCTGGGTTGGTGGTGGTCACCGGGTGGTGGCGTGGTCCTGACGGTGCTGTCGGGCAGCAATGCCGTAGCTCGGGCACAGGGTCACCGCGCTGCCGGTGGCGGCCAGGAGGGCGTCGGCGGCGGCGAGCAGGTTCATCAGCTCCGGACGGGCCAGGGAGTAGTACACGCTGCGCCCCTGGGTGCGGCCCTGCACGAGCCCGCAGTCACGCAGGCACGCCACATGACCCGAGACGGTGGACTGGGCCAGGCCCAGGTCCCCGGCGAGATCCCCGACGCGGACCTCCCCCAGGGTCATCCGTTGCATGATGGCCAGGCGCCTAGGGTCCCCCAGGGAATGGAATAGGGCCGCAGCCGGATCCAGGTTGGGCCCGACACGGTCAGAGATCATCGCCATCTACCGATCATAGCAATGCGGTCAGCCGCCCCCGTGTCCCCGTTCAAACGGTGACCGGTCAGACGGACCGCGGCGCGGCAGGGTTGGTAACGGGTTGGCGCAGGGGCAGGGGTCGGGGCGGACCAGCACACTCTCAGCGAGGTCGTAACGCAGGATCGGCTGCACAAGGTTGGCCAGATTGTTCACCAACACGGTGTGAGCGCTGCCCGTCGGATACGGGCGCGTGGTCGGCAGCTACCGGCTCCAGGAACACCCGGTCGCCGTTGATACGCAGCCAGCCCTCGGTGCAGTTGTAGCTCAGGAAGGGGCAGTCAGTGGCGGCGTAGCTGTGGCGCACCGTGGCTGCGCAGGCCGGGCGGTACGGGCGTATCCGTCCTCGGCTGCGAGCATCACCAACCCCGGGTGGATGTGTCCAGCCGGCCCGCTTCCTGTTCGAATCTCAGTAGCTCCCCGGTGGTGGCGTAAGGGGCCAGCACGGCCGGGCCGAAGGCGTTGAGCTGTTCCACCAGCTGTGGTCAGGGGTCGTGCACCGAGAAGGTGCCGATGCGGGCGGTGGCCGACCCCGGTGCAGCCCCGCGGGCACTGCCCCGGACGCGTGGTGCCCGCCGGTGGCGGCCACCACGGCCAGATGCCCGCTCCGGGTCAGGATGCGCAGCAGGTCGGCCGGAGCGAGCCAGTCGTGGATCATCCGCCCGGCCATCGCAGCGGTCACGGCCAGGGACCGGCCGTCGAGCAGGTACAGCCCCCAAGCCCCGGTGGTGTCCGAGCTGGCGGCCACGAAGCCCGGACGTCGGCCAGGATGAGAACCGGATCGGTCACCCACTTGAAGTTGGTCATCAACTCGGCCTGGGTGGGACTCGGCAGCACCTGCGGGTCGGTGATGCGGGCCGGGAACCGCTGGTAGCGGCGGCGGTAACACAGGGGGCAGGTCCGGGCGTGCGCCACCATCACCGCCAGGCGGTCTCGTCGCCGGCGGACCAGGGCCTGGGGGCCGCCCTTGCGGGCGGCACGCGCATCGAGCAGCAATCGCAGGGCCCGTTTTTGTATGTCACCTCCACAGGCCGTCGGGGCGGGTGCCTCAGGGCGCCATGGGTGGTGGATGGCGGGAGTGCCGGCCCGGGGATCACCCATTGCGCTAATATCGCGCCATGACGATCACAAGCAACGCGGGCGCGATGCTGCCCCGGCGCGGTCCGGGCCCGTCCATAGCGGCCGGGAAGTCAACCGCATGAGCACTGCCCCGGCCCGCCCGGTCGGGACCCCGGCCCGCGGTCTGCGGCGGGCCAGGATCTCCCTGCTCCTGACGGCCCTTGTGCTGGCCGCAGTGGACCTGGTGGTCAAGGCCGCCGCGGTCGCCGGGCTCTCGGGCGGGAAGACGGTGGAGTTGGGGCCGGTCAATCTGCGTCTGTACTACAACTCCGGGGTGGCGTTCAGCCTGGGCGCCGCTTTGCCCTCCTGGGTCATCATCACCGGTACCGGGCTGATCACCGCCGGGCTGATCTGGTATCTGTGGTCCTCGGTTCCCACCCTCACCGCGCTCTCCCGCGCCGGAGGCGCCGTGGTGCTCGGCGGGGCCCTGGGCAACTTCCTCGACCGGCTCGACGGGGCGGGGGTGGTGGACTATCTGCACACCAGCTGGTTCCCCACCTTCAATCTCGCCGACGTCTTCGTTACCACCGGGATCATCGCCCTGCTGCTGGGGACGATGTGGAACCCGACCCCCAAACCCACCTCGGAGTTGTAGCAGCCCCCGGCCATGTCTGCTTCGAAGCCCAGTCGCCCGTGGGGCGCCACCGGCGATGGTACAAATTCTTCTGTACCATTTTGGGTATGAGCACCACGGTCCTCACGCATGTCTCGGCGTTGTCCCGGCTGGGCCATGCCCTGGCGGATGACACCCGGACCCGGATCCTGTTGATCCTGCGTGCCGGCTCGGCCCGGCCTTCCCAGCTGGCTCAGGAGCTGGGGGTCTCCAAGCAGGTGATGTCCAACCAGCTGGCCTGCCTGCGCGGCTGCGGGCTGGTGGCCACGACCGCCCAGGGCCGCCACGTCTGGTACACCCTGGCCGACTCCCGACTGGGCCAGGCCCTGGGGGAGTTGCTGGAGCTGACCGTGGCCATCGACCCGGACTGCTGCTCCGCCGGAGGGTGCACCTGCGCATGAGCACCCCGCCTCTGGCCCCCACGCCCTTCACGGTCGAGCGCCGCACTGCCTGCGCCTGCGGGGCGCACTGAGGATGTTTCCAGCATCCCCGGTCAGACTGACGAGATTAGGGGAGGGCCCATCGAGGGAAAGAGACGCTGGTGTGAGCGGACACGAACATACCCCTGCCCGGCCGGGGCCGGACCGGCGGGGCTGGCTGGCCGTGGTCTTCGACATCACCTCCAGGTCCTGGACCTGGAAGTGGTCCGCACCGGGCTGGGCCAGCTGTCATACGTGCTGGAAGTGCACAACCTGCACGCCTCGCGCATCGACTCCGACACTCCCGTGCTCTCGGCCCACCACCACTGACCCCCACCCGCGACCCGCCTGATCCCGACCCTGACCTGCACTGCCCGCGATTCCTGCCACCACCAGATTGGACCTCCTTGTGAGCACACCGACCCGCAATCCCACCCCCTCTAACTCGTCAACCCCGGGCACGACGTCCCGCAAGGCCAAGACCATCGTCTGGGTCGTGCTGGTCGCCGTGGTGGTCGCCGGGCTCATCGTCGGGGCGGTGGCCGTCAGCGGCGCCCGTGATGCCGCCCCGCAGGGGGCCGGGCAGACCGCTTCCGCCGGGCCCGGGCAGACCGCGGCCTCGGAGGCCGCTCCGGTGGTGCGCCCGGACAGCCGGGTGCTGTCCAAGGCCCCGAACGAGCAGGCCGTGCTGGTGGAGTTCCTGGACTTCGAGTGCGAGGGCTGCGGGGCGGCCTATCCGGTCGTGGAGGAACTGCGGGCCGAGTACGCCGACACGGTGACCTTCGTGAACCGCTATTTCCCGCTGCCCGGCCATCGCAACGCAATGCCCGCGGCCGTGGCCGTGGAGGCCGCCGCCCAGCAGGGACAGTATGAGGCGATGTACCAGCGGATGTTCGAGACCCAGGCCGACTGGGGCGAGGCCACCGAGGACAAGAGCGCGGTGTTCCGCGGCTACGCCGAGGAGTTGGGTCTGGACATGGCCGCCTACGACAAGGCGGTGGCCGACCCGGCCACCCGCGCCCGGGTCGAGGTGGACGTGGCCGACGGGACCGCGCTGGGCGTGAGGGGCACCCCGACCTTCTTCCTGGATGGTGAGATGCTCACCCTCACCTCCCTGGAGCAGTTCCGCGCCGAGATCGACGCCGCCGCCACGACGGACTGACCGGCCCCATGAGCACCCCTGTGACCAACACCGACTCACCCGTGAAGGCTGAGCCCCTCACCGACCTCCCCACAGAGCGCTCAGCCGATTCTGATCCGGGCGCACCGGCGGGGGTGCCGGCTGTTGCCCGGCACCGCCCGTTCGGTCTCATCCTGCTGGTCACCGGGGTGGTCGGCTGGGTGGCCTCGGCGATCCTGGTGCTGGAGCGCCTGGAGTTGTACGAGGATGCCAGGCACATCACCAGCTGTGACATCAATCCGTGGGTGTCCTGCGGACGGGTGATGGGCACCTGGCAGTCCGAGCTGTTTGGCTTCCCCAACCCACTGCTGGGCGTCGTGGCCTTCGCCGTGGTGATCTCGACCGCGATGGTCGTCCTCTCCGGGGCCCGACCTGGGCGCTGGTACTGGGCCGGCCTGCAGACCGGGGTCAGCCTCGGGGCGGTGTTCCTTCTCTGGCTGTGGTCCCAGGCGTTGTTCGTGATTCACATCCTGTGCCTGTACTGCATGATCGTCTGGGCGGCGATGATCCCGCTGTTCATCCTGCTCACCGCGCGCAACCTCGTCCACGGCGTGATCCCCGCCCCCGCCGCGGTGGTGCGGTTCGCGGCCGGCTGGGCCGGGACTCTGGTGGCTGTCACCTATGTGGTCGTGGCCGGCTCGGTGGTCTGGGCCTTCTTCCCCGCCCTCACCGGCATCGGCTACTGAGGCCCCGGCCTCACACCCACACCCTCAGCACGACCGCAGCGACCCGGAGGAGCCGACCAAACAGAGGCGGCCGGGCCCACGGGGACGACGAATTTCCGGGGCGCTGGCCCCGTGGCCGACGCCCAGTTCGTCCCGGTGCTGCGCGATAATACTGCTCACGTGCTCACCGTTTGTCCTCCCGCCCCCGACCCGCCGACGGCGTACCCGGGGATTGCGGGGCGGCAACGTGGGGACCTCAGGGGCCCGGATGTTCCGGGATGGTCAGCGGCGCCCCGCGATATCATGGAGTGATATGAGTTCCAGATCCCAGGCACCGGCAGATCCTGCGCCCGATAACAGCCTGGCGAACCGGTACGGACGCCCCCAAAGCTCGAGGCCGTCGTTCCCCGCCCGCTGGGGCAAGTGGATCGCCGCCGGGGCCATCGCCGCGGCCGTGGCCCTCGCGGTGTGGATCACCGCAGCCACCAACGCCCAGACCCTGGACTGGAAAGACGTGGGGTACAACATCAAGTCCCCCACCCAGGCGTCGGTGACGTTCCAACTCACCAAGGACTACGAAGACACGGTCGAGTGTGCCATCCAGGTGCTCTCTGAAAACTATGCCGTGGTCGGTTGGCGCACGGTCACCATCGACCCCGAGAAACCCCCCGCGGACAACACCCCGTCGGACAAGACGAAGTACTACGACGTCAACCTGCGCACCGATGCGCTCGGCGTCACCGGCGGCGTGAACTCCTGCTGGATCCCCGACCCTGCGTGACGTCCACGAGGCGGCCGGAACCCCCGCTGGGAAAGCGAGGCGGTCCTGCGCCAATCATCTTCGGAGCTTGAATCCAGGCACCACCGTCAACAGGAGCTCTGACTCAGCCACATCGATGGAGCCCCCGGCCACTTTCCGAGGAACTGCCCGGGCAGGCGCCGAGTCGGCTTGATCCGTGGGCGACAGGGCGGACGAACACGTCGACACTGTCAACGACGGTCGAATAGTGAGCAGGAGGCCTCCGGCTTTGGCCCCTCCGTGCGAGTTATCGGCCATTATCTGAGGTGCGCCGGCCCTCCTCGCCGTGGGGTGCCCGATGTTGGTTTTTCCCAAGCTCGTTCGTCCACACTCCCTCCCAGGGAGGGCACGATATGGGCAAGTGAGGAATGAGCATGGCGGTATCCCGACGACAAGTCATCCTGCTCGGCGGAGTCGGCATCATGGGCGCCGGGGCGGCCGGGGCCGCCGCGGTCCCGTGGGGGAGCGTGGAAGCGAAGTCCGCCAGCAAGCTCGACGACAGGCAGATGCCCCGGCCCTATGCGGCCGAGTTCACCCAACCTCCGGTCCTCAAGCCCACCTCGGTGGGGACCGATCCGGACGACGGGGCCCGCATCGAGCATTACACGGTGACCCAACGCGCCGCCACCGCCCGGATCCTGCCGCGCCTGGGCACCCCGATCCTGGGTTACGACGGCATCTTCCCCGGCCCGACCATCGAGGTCGAGCGCGGGACCAGGACCACGCTGACGGTGCGCAACCAGCTGCCGGCGACCCACCCCGCGCACGGACACGTCCTGGCGACCTCCACCCACCTGCACGGCTCCGCCTCGCTGCCCCAGTACGACGGCTACGCCAACGACGTGACCATGACCGGCTTCAAGAAGACCTACCACTACCCGAACTACCAGCCGGCGCGCACCCTCTGGTACCACGACCACAGCGCCCACTTCACCGCCCTGAACGTCTACTCGGGGCTCGCCGGCCAGTACCTGATCCACGACCCGCAGGAACGCGACCTGCTGCCGCAGGGCGAATTCGACGTGGGCCTGACGATCTCCGACGCCATGTTCGCCCGCGACGGGGCCCTGAGCTACGACGACAGGTCGCGTTCGGGCCTGTGGGGGGATGTCATCCTGGTCAACGGCGTGCCCTGGCCGCGCATGAAGGTCAAGCGGCGCATCTACCGGTTCAGGATGCTCAACGCCTCCATCTCCCGGTCCTTGCGGCCCTACCTGCGGTCGGGGGAGCCCCTGACCATCGTCGCCACCGACGGCGGGCTCATGCCCGAGGCCGTTACCGTCGACAACTGGCGTCACGCCGGGGCCGAGCGCTACGAGGTCCTGATCGACTTCTCGAAGTACAAGGCCGGCACCCGGGTGGAGCTGCGGAACCGCTCCAACGAGAACAACCGCGATTACGACCACACCGACAAGATCATGGCCTTCGACGTGGTGGACGACCCGTTCGACACCTCCGACCCCACCTGGAACACCCTGCCCACGGTGCTGGTCCCGGACAACGACGTGATGGGTTTGACCAGCTCGATGGCCGTGAAGAAGCGGACCATGCGGGTCAAGCGCAATGACAAGACGAACCTGTGGACGCTGGACGACCAGTCCTGGGGGCAGATCATCGCCAGCGGATTCCAGGACGTCTTCGCCCAGGTGGGCCTCAACACCGTGGAGGAATGGGAGTTCGAGAACAAGTCGGGCGGATGGTTCCACCCCATGCACATCCACCTGATCGACTTCAAGGTCATCAGCCGCAACGGCCGCGCGCCCTTCCCCTACGAGGTCGGGCCCAAGGACACGGTCTACGTGGGGGAGGGGGAAAAGGTCAAGGTGCTGATGCGCTTCGGCCCACACCAGGGCCGGTACATGATCCACTGCCATAACCTCCCCCATGAGGACCATGACATGATGACGCAGTTCCGGGTCGGACTGAAAGCCAACGAAGACGACCCATGGGATCCGATCCAGGCGGCCCGGCCCGAATTCGACGACGACTGATGACCGCCCAGCGGTCGACGGGACCGAATCCCGCTCGTCCCGCCCGGCTGGCGGGCGGAGCGCTGGTGGCATTTCTGCTGGTGCTCGGCGCCCTGCGGTGGTGGGTCATCGAACCCGTGCACATCACCTCCGACAGCATGGTCCCCGCGGTGCACCCCGGCGCCTACACCCTGGTGCTCAAGACACCCGCCGCCGTCGGCGGGCTACAGCCCAACGACCTGGTGGTCTTCGAGTCCCCCGATGACGGGGCGATGACGCTCAAGCGCGTCATAGCCCTGGCGGGACAGGACATGGCCATCAAAGATGCGGTGGTGTACGTCGACGGGGTCGAGCGGCCCGAACCGGCGATCGACGCCTCCGCCATCGACGGCACCTACTTCGGACCACAGCGGGTTCCCCCGGGCAGCGTCTTCGTGCTGGGTGACAACCGAGAGGCCTCGGTGGATTCCCGCCACTATGGCCCGGTTCCCGCGGACCGGGTCCGCGGCAGGGTCCTGTTCCTCTGGGACGGGCCCGGGTGATTTCCACGGGTGCCCCTCACCGACCAAAACGCTACGCGAAGCGACCTCACGGTCACCGACCGGCGCCCAAGCTTCAGTGATCCCGTGCTCTCCCGCCCCGGTCTGGCGATCTCCCGCGGGGGTGCCATCAGAGGTAGAACGCTGGAGAACCGCCGGCTCGCCACGCCGGTGGTGCACTACCGAACCCGGTAACCCCTCCGCTCAACTCGTGTGGTGGTCCGAGCCCATGCCCAGGCGCGCGGACCCCGGCCCCTGGAGGACGAGTTGGATGCTCTTGTTGGGGATCTCGAAGACCATCGTCACCGGCAGGGTCTCACCCCGGGCGATGCGATGTCGTTCGTGGCTGGCCCACAACGGCCCAGCCGTGAACCCCACGATTTCCTGCACGCTGTAGTCGGTCGCTACAAAGTCGATGCCACCGGGCTCGACGGCCGTCAGCTCCAGCAACAGTCGGACGCGGTGACCTCCAGTGGCGACCGGCTTCGCCAGGTTCGGAGCCGGTGTGGGGGGGAACCCAGGTGGCCGACTCCAGGGGAATGATGCCCTGGATCAACGCCATCCCGCCGGCCACGGTGGCAACGGCGCCCAACGGCGTCGCGGGGGTCGGCGGCGGGTTCAGCAGGCGGTGGACGCCGAGTCCCCCACCCATCACTCCGAGGGCGGCCACGGGAATCACGGCCAGGACGGTGCGGCGGCCAGGCCCGCGCCGTGGTCTCGTCTCGGTGTGGGTGTCCTTGAGGATCTGGGAGGTGGCCATGCCGCATTCTCGCGAGACGACCCTAGAAAAATCTTGATGGAAAGCCCGGCCATCCTGCCACGGGTACTCAACGCGCCAGAACCACCTGCACATGCCTCCGGGCATGGCCGACGTGACATCCCTCCGGTGGCATCCCATGCCGTTTAGGTCGGCCAGGGATACCGACATCGAGAAGGGTGTCCAGGTGGAAGGCCGCTGGACACACCTGTCCACCTCACACGATGTCATCACGCCCTCTGGGGGGACGGGTATACCTGCTGTGTGAGACTTCGTGGTGGCTGGTCTGCACCCCCACGGCATCCTGATCGCCCCAAGAAGAGGAGCCCCGGTCCGGGGCCTGTACACGATCGGCCGGTCATGGCAACGCACCCGCGGCTCGGCCCTGCTGGGATTCGTCTCCGCCGACGTCGCCCACTGGCCCCTGCATCACCCGGGCCCTGGCCAAGTCCTCCCTAGGCCCGTGGAGTTCTCCCCGACTGCCGCGGCTCGTCCCTCCCGCCAAAGAATAATGTTCGTGTATCTTAACTTTCCATGGCGGACGGTAGCGTACGGAACGGGTTCACTCAGGCGGTGGGGAGACCGTCGGGGGAGGAGTGGGTGCGCCGCCAGCCGCTGCCCTGGTTGCTGGGCCCGGCCTTCGTGGCCGCGGTAGCCTACGTGGACCCGGGCAATGTCGCGGCGAACCTGACGGCCGGGGCCCAGTACGGGTACCTGCTGGTGTGGGTGCTGGTGGCCGCCAACGCCATGGCGGTGCTGGTGCAGTATCTCTCGGCCAAGGTCGGGTTGGTGACCGGGTCCTCCCTGCCGGAACTGCTCGGTGACCGCTTGCCACGAGTGCGGCGGCTGGCGTATTGGGTGCAGGCCGAGTTGGTGGCCGCGGCCACGGACCTGGCGGAGGTGATCGGCGGGGCGATCGCCCTGCACATCCTCTTCGGCATCCCGCTGCTGGCCGGCGGGGTGATCATCGGGGTGGTCTCGATGCTGTTGTTGGCGCTGCAGTCCCACCGCGGTCCGCGGGTCTTCGAATTCGTGGTAACCGGGTTGTTGGTGATCGTCACCGTCGGGTTCGTCACCGGCCTGTTCTTCGGTTCCGTCTCGTGGTCCGAGGCCGCCGCTGGAATCGTGCCGCGGTTTGAGGGTCCCGAGACGGTGTTGTTGGCCGCGAGCATGCTCGGGGCCACCGTGATGCCCCACGCCATCTACGCCCATTCTTCTTTGGCCCGGGACCGGCACGGGCACGCGGTGCCCACCACGGCCCTGCCACGACTACTCAAGGCGACCCGGTGGGACGTGGTGCTGTCGCTGCTGGTAGCCGGTTCGGTGAACATCGCCATGCTGCTGCTGGCCGCCGGCAACCTCGCCGGGGTGCCCGGCACCGACACCATCGAAGGAGCTCACGCGGCGATCACCGCCGCCCTGGGCCCGGTGATCGGCATCACCTTCGGCATCGGCCTGCTGGCCTCCGGACTGGCCTCCACCGCGGTGGGCTCCTACGCCGGAGCAGCGATCATGGGCGGGCTGCTGCACCTGCGAATCCCGGTGTACACCCGGCGTCTGGTCACGCTGATCCCGGCCCTGATCATCATCGCCGCCGGGGTGGACCCGACCTGGGCACTGGTGCTGTCCCAGGTGCTGCTAAGCCTGGGCATCCCCTTCGCCCTGGTCCCGCTGGTACGGCTGAGCAGCAACCGCACCGTGATGGGCGCCTTCGTCAACAAGACGGTGCTGACCGTCATCGCCTGGGTGGTCGTGGCCCTGATCGTGGCCCTGAACCTCGCGCTGATCGCCCTGACCGTCACCGGCCAGGGCTGAGCCCCGGCCGCAAGCACACAGAGCGATAGCGTGGACCCCATGGACCTGGACACGATCACCCCCATCGCCCAGGACTACCTGAAGGCCATCTGGTCGGCCACCGAATGGGGGGACCCCCCGATCACCACCAAGGCCCTGGCCGAGCGGATGGGCACCACCGCCTCCAACGTCTCCGACACCCTCAAGCGGCTGGCCGCCCAGGGGCTGATCCAGTACCAGCCCTACAAGCCCGTCACCCTCACCCCGCAGGGAGCTGCGTACGCCATCGCCATGGTGCGCCGGCACCGGCTCCTGGAGAGCTTCCTGGTCACCGTCCTGGGGTACCGGTGGGAGGAGGTCCACGAGGAGGCCGAACGGCTCGAACACGCCGCCTCCGAGGCCATGATCGAGCGCATCGACACCCTGCTCGACCACCCAGCCGCCGACCCGCACGGTGACCCCATCCCCACCGCCACCGGACACCTCCACCGCCCCGCCGACGTCATCCGACTGAGCCACGCCACTCCGGGGTCCTACACCGTGGCCCGCGTCTCCGATGCCGACCCGCACCGGCTGACCCGCCTCCGGGAGAAGAACCTCGTGCCCGGCCAGGCCCTACACATCACCGATCGGCGCCGCGATGGCACCATCACCGGGCGCCTCGATCCACCGTACGGACCGATCCATCTGGGTCCCGAGGAGACCGGCGCCATCTGGGTGACACCCACTCCCGGCCCCCTGGAAAACCACACTTCACCAGCCATGCAGGCGAAGCCGTGTCAGAAGGTGACCAAAGGAGCGCCAGCAGCGTGATCCGAGTCCTCACCATGTGTGAACTTCGCACATGGCTAATCCTTTACTGGCGCCCCTGCGTCTCAAGTGAAGGCGTAATCTTGACCAGAGTGCAATTCCGGGACAGCTGTGGATTGCGACAGCCCTCGACCATCTGCCGCACCGGATGCAGCAGGGGCGCCGCGGCCAAAAAGACCACTCGATCCGCCTTATCGACCACCACGGTGCCTCTCACACGGTCTCACCAGATGAATGAAACTGTCATCGGATGCACCAACACGGCAGCAACCGAAATCCGGGTGCGGAGCCACCTGCCGTCTGCGGGTCGAAAACTTCCGGCATGTCACCTCAATCCTGACCGGCCGCCGACTCAACGGCAATGTCAGGGGCAGAGTTCGGGAAAGTGGAGGGGAGCGGCCACACCGTTATCCGTTTCTTCACGATGTGCAGGAAGTACAAAGCGTGAAGCATTTACTTGACGTAATCCTGGTTATCGGCGTTGATTCTTTGTTGCTTAGACGTTGATCTAGGCTTGCTTTGCCATGACTTGTCTGACATTGTCAAGCTATGGAATCCGCCACGCGCGACAGGGTCTTCCGCGACACCACGCGAATGAATATCCACGACCTGGTCCGGGAACTGAACGCCAATGTGGGCGTCACGGTGGTCCAGACCATGGCGGGGAGCAAAGACCGCACGTCACCGCACAAGTGGGCCAAACCGGACGGCCCGGAACCCAGGCCGGAAGTGGAAGCGAGACTGCGGCTGGGTTACCGGGTGTGGAGAACCCTGGAAATGACTGAAGGGCGCAACGTGGCCTTGGCGTGGCTGATGGGCGCCAACCCGCGGCTGGAGGAGAACCTTCCGGTGCTGTACATCCAGCAGCAACGCACCCGGGAAGTCCTCGGCGCGGCCGAAGCGTTCGTGAACGACGTCCACGCCTCGTGACCGAACGAACCTGTACCAAGACCGGCCTGCACCTCGTCGCGGCCGGCGGGCAGACGGCCTTCCGAGTCGCCAAGGACCGGTACGGGGCGCTGTCTGCCCGGCCGAACGACCACGTGGGGCCGCGGCCGGTCGGCTTCGACCCGGACGTCGGCGATGCCCGCGGCCGGTACGACACCATCGGGTCCACCCTTTACCTGGCCGAGGCCCGCCGGTGCGCGTACGCCGAAGTCCTGAACGGATTTCGGGCCGAACGCGCCCAGATCGCCCGCACCGCGCAGTTCATCGGGATGACCGTGGACGAGTACATCGAGGCGGTTATCGCGGAGGCCAAGGCCAATGGTGTCGACGTGCCGTGGGCGATCTCCGTGGATTGGCAACTGGAGCGCTCGATCTATGAGATCCGCTTGCCCCGCCAGGGTTGGTGGGTTCGGATCGACCACCCGGACACGCTGAAGGCTCTCGAGGAGCTGGCATCGGTAACGGCCGGCGCCATGGGTGAGGTCACCATGCTCACTGCCACCGAGGTCACCGGCCCGGACCGTGATCTGACCACCCTGCTGGCTCACGTCATCAAACGCCAGATGCTCGGCGACGGCCACGAGCCGCTGGGCATTGTCTATCCGTCACGAACCCTGACCGGGATCTGCTGAGCCTATTGGGACCGCCGGGCCGATGAAGGCCTGCCGCCGGGGCGCAACGACCTGGTGCAACTGACCTCTGAGAATGTCGCCCCCGACCCGGCCTTCGCCGACACGGCAGAGTATTACCGGCTCCCCATCCTGAGGGCGCGCTAGGTTCGCCCGGTCTTAACTAGGCTTACAGGCGCTGACGTCCGGTCTTCCTTCCCCCGCGAGCTGCCGGTCATCGTCGAGGCCCTCAGGCGAAACGCCGCGCCGGTCCCCTGAACCCCACATCACCCGGCTCCCGTGCACGCCGTCCGAGTCGGAGAACCCGTCGGTGGCGTCCGACCGGCCCGGGCGCTGCCCGGAACGGTACAACTCCGTCGTGCAGTTCGAGGAGCACACCGAGGATGAGGTGTCCGTCCCCGGTAGCAGGATGGGCTCAGGAGGAGGGATGGACTCTGCCCTGCGATAACCCGCCACTCATCTCTGCGCTGCGGCCACGCCCCGGAAGATAGTTCCGGTGGCGTTCAGAACGCGTTCAGGCTACGCTCCCCTGAGACACAAAAGAGGCGGCGGCTCACGCCACCGCCTCTTGTCAGATCTCCTGTCGATAGGCCCGTATCCCCCGGGCTTCGTCCATCTGATGATCCGCATGCACCGTCTCACTGGCCCCTTCACCGTAGTGAAGGGGCCCTCGGCGTCGGTAGTGGACTTTTGTCCATACTTTTCGGACGGCCGGCGTCCCGTCTTGCGTCAGCGTGAACGAGTCCAGCCGGTGCCCGACCGGCTCCCCCTAATATCACTGTGCTATCTATCCGCTATATGCTTGCTATTAGCGGGATAGCATCCTTCCACGTCGTAGAGGTCGAGGTCGCGGTAGAAGTACCGGGTCAGCCAGCTGATGGTGATCCCGAGCGTTGGGACTATCAGAATCCAGATGATGGGCAGGGCCGGGTTGCCGGACAGTGCGTAGTTCAGGGGCGTGTGCAGGGTGATGAGACAGAAGACCACCAGGCCGCCGCTCATCGCCAGGCTCCCTATCCTGCGCAGGGCGTGGCCCCTGGAGAAGATGCCGAAGGCTCCGGCGAAGCCTATGGCCAGTGCTGCCCAGCCGATCAGTTCCGCGGTGCTCATGCCAGTCCCCCTTGGCTCGTCCCCATTCCTTCACCCCACCCTGACATAGGCCGGGGACACCCCAGGGTAGAGGCACGCGCCCGGTCCTCATGTCAGCCCTCGGGCGGCGGTCGCCGCGCCCGGAGTGGCGTGCAGCTGGTAGGCGAGGGCCTGGTCCAGCTCCGGCTCCGTCGGCGTCCGCGGCATTGGTGATGGTGTTGATTTGGGTTCGGTGTATGGGGCCGTGGCGCGTTGGTAGACGTCCCCGGTGACCGTGGTGCCCGCCGGGACCGTGGATGCCTCCGGGGTTGCTGGCGTGGCCTCGGGGACCGGGGCCAGCCGCAGTTCGATGAGGCTGACCGGTTGGTCGGTGATGGTGGCGTGGCCGGGGGGCTGGGCCGGGACCTTCACGGTGTCCCCGTCGGCGGTTTCGATGACGAGGTGGTGCACGGTGATTCGCCGTCCCATCGCGCCGGGCTTCTGCTCCTGGACCACGCCGGTCAGCCGTCCGGGCACCAGCCCGCCGGGCACCTCACCCCCGTTGGGCAGATCCAGGAGGACGTGCTGGCCGGACGGCTCCTGCCGGGCCAGCTCGCGCAGCCCCATCCGGGGCGGCAGGTCCGCCTCGGGCCGGGCGAGGGCGAGCAGTTCGTGGCCGGTGAGGGCCCCGTGGGTGCGGTCCAGGACGGTGACCTCAGACTCGGCGCGTTTCTTGCCCTCCCCGCTGACGGTCTCGTTCCGGTAGCGGAGGTTGACGGTGGTGTCGCCGGTGACCTGGGTGATGGTGACGGGTTCCTTGGTGCGGGCGTGGTTGTCGATATCCGTGGCCGCCACGACGTCCCCGGGACGCAGGTCCTCCACCGACACCGTGAACTGGGGCTGCCCGTACAGGGCGGTCTTCTGCGCGTCGGTGAGCCGGACCGGGAGAATGGTCTTCCACTCGCGGGACTCGACGCGCCACGGGGTGCCCTCCCGGATGCGCCCGGTGTCCGGGCTGACCGCCACGGGCCGGAAGCTGCCGTAGCCGGAACGGTCCATTCGGACCACGTCCCCGGCGTGGCCGAAGTGCTCGATGTTCTCACCGAGCACTTCACCGGGGAGGAAGTCGTGGGCGGTGCGCTGCTTGGCTTGCTCGGCGGCCGCGGCGGCCTGTTCGGCGGCGATCTGCTCCGGGCTGGTGGCGTCGACCAGGATGATGCCCGGGGCGGTGTCCAGGTCGTGGACCCGGACCTTCTGTCCGGTGTCGGTGGTCAGGGCCTGCCGGTCGGTCATCACGCCTTCCACGATCTGCCCGTCCTGGCCCTGGATGCGGACGCGGGCCTGGGCCGGGACCTGCCAGAGGTGATCCACCTGCTGGTGCCGGGTGGTGTCCAGGTCCAGCATCTCCCGCTCCACGGGCTTGAGCTGGTCGGACATCCGGGCGATGAGCTTGCCGGAGCGCAGCACGGAGAACGCCGGGGTCGCCGTCGCCAGGTCGGTGGGCGCCTCTTCTTCGGCGGGCCAGCACACCGCATGAGACCTTCCGGTGCGTTCGTCCGTGTGGACGCCGACGCGCCAGTACGCCTTGCCGACGTTCCACACGTCGCCCTCGCGGTGGTCGGTGCGCTCCAGGTCTCCGAGCTTGGCCAACTGCTGCCCGGAGAGCTCCACCGGGGCAGCCTCGGCCTCGGTGGTCGGGGCCATCTCCTCGGCCAGTTCGGCGGCCTCGCGCTTGAGCCGTTCGAGTTCGGCGGCGTGCTCGAAGGGCTGGGTCAGGGCCTGTTCCACGGCAGGGATCGACTCGGTGAGCTTCGCGAGCTCCGCGCGTCGGCGGGACAGTTCCCCGCCCAGGCCGGCGACGAAGGCCTCGGCGGACTGCACGGCCGAGCGCGGCCCCATCTCCTCCCCAAGGAGCTTGGGGGCCGGCCAGGACTTGTGCACGGATGACACCTCCAGCGGGACCAGCTGCACGGTGTTGCCCGAGCGCACCACCCCGAGCTGAACCCCGCCCAGGGTGCCCACCCGTTCGGGATCGGTGGGGTCGCCCAAATCCGGAAGCCCGGTACGGGCCGCCTCGCGGCGCAGCGCCGCGGCGAGGACCTGTCCGGCGGCCATCCGGTCACCGGTACTCCTGCCGTCGGGTCGCGTGAACCGGAACTTCTCACCCTCGGTGGAGGTGACCCCCTCCGTGACGGTCTCCAGGGTTGGGAGCATCTGCCCCAGGTGGTGGACGCGGTTCTGGTTCATCCGCAGTTCGGCCCGGGTGGCGGAGCGTTGGCCCCGCCAGGAGGCCTCCAGGCTGGTGAGCTGTTCGATGCGCATCTGCATGGTGGCCAGCTGCTCGATCCGGGGGTCCCCGGAGAGTTCGGCGGCGGCCTTGGAGGCACTGAACTCCAGGTCCGCCACCGCGTCCTCGACCTGGCGGCCGGCCAGGTCGCCGCGTTTCATCTGCCCGATGAACCGGGCCTTGCGGGCGATCATGTCCCAGCTGGCCACGTCGAAGGTCTTCTCGGTGGCGTAGGAGTAGATCTCCACCTGGGTGTTCTGGTTGCCCTGGCGGATGATCCGGCCCTCGCGCTGTTCCAGGTCGGCCGGCCGCCAGGGGCAGTCCACGTGGTGCAGGGCGATGGCCCGGCGCTGGATGTTGGTGCCGGTGCCCATCTTCGCGGTGGAGCCGATGATCACGCTCAGCTGGCCCTCCCGGGCCTTCGTGAACATCTCCTGACGTGCCTCGTCGGTTTCGGCGTCGTGGATGAACGCGATCTTCTCTTCCGGCATGCCGCGCGCCACGAGCTGGTCCCGGAGCTCGTGGTAGATGTTCCACTGGTCTTCTCTGGGCGTGGATTGGTCGCAGAAGATGATCTGCAACCCGCCCCGGACCTCGGAGACCTCCCCGGTGGCGGTCGTGTACTGGCGGTCGTGGGTGCGTTCGTGGACCTCCATGACCTGCTCGGCCACGGCGACGGCGCGGCCGCCGTCCTCGTCCGGGTCGAGGCCGACGAGGCGGCCGTCGAGGGCGACCTTGCGCCCGTCGCCCATGATCTTGAGCATGTTGTCCGCCCCCGGCTCGGGGAACCCGGAGAGCTGGTCGATCCGGTCCGCAAGGTCGGTGATGTACTCGCGGACCTGGTCGGAGGGTTCGCGGCGCAGCAGGATCCGATCCCCGCCCAGCACGGTGGGCAGGGTCGCCTCGAGCTGGTCGCGCTGCACGGTGTCGGTGAAGGTCCGGTTCAGGCCCATCAGTTCGGGCATGTTTACGTACTTGCCGATCTTGGTGACCTGGTCGAACCCGTCCCCGGTCATCTTCGGCTTCAGGGTGGTCTGGGACTTGGTGAACTGCTGACCCCAGGCGGTGACCGTGTCCACGGAGGCGGCCTCCAGCAGGTCGGGGCGAAGGTAGTGCTGCATCACCCACATCTCCGACATCGAGTTGGACACCGGGGTGCCGGTGGCGAAGGTCGCCACCGCCGGCAGATAGGTACTGGTGGCGACCCCGGCGCGTTCGGCCGAGAGGGTCTTGCGTTCGCGCAGGGCGCGGAGCTTGAAGTCCAGGTCGGTGGCCCGGTTCGAGCCTTGGCAGGCCAGCTCTCCCAGGTCCGAGGTGCGCTGGAGGTTCTTGTAGTGGTGGGCTTCGTCCACGAACAGGTAGTCGATGCCGGTCTCCTCGAAGGTGATGCCCGGGTCGGTGATCCTCGTGGCCTTCTCGTAGGCGGCCTGGACGCGTTTCTTGGCGGCCTCGACCCGCTTGACCGACATCCCCGCCTCGGCATCCTTGACCAACTCGTCGAGTTCGGTGAGTTGTTCGGCGAGCCATTCGGCGCGTTTGGCCGGGTCGATCTCGACGCGTTCGAACACGGTCTGGGGCATGATGATCGCGTCCCAGTCCCCGGCGGCGGCCATCGCCATCCAGTCCCGCCGACCAGCCACCGTCAGCCCGGTGGGCACCGCCAGCACGTTCGCGTCGGGGTACCACTCCACGAACTCCCGGTTGATCTGCTCGACCAGGTGGTTCGGGACGACCATCGCCGGGCGGTGGGCGATGCCGGTGCGGCGCAGTTCCATGGCGGCCATGACCATGGTGCCGGTCTTGCCGGCCCCCACCACGTGGTCCAGCAGCACGGCCGGTTCGTTCACCGCCCGGGCCACGGCCGAGCGCTGATAGGAATACGGGATGCGGTCGGCTTCCAGTCCGGGCAGTTCCAGCCGCTGGCCCATCTGGTCGTAGTCCG
>NZ_CALMQR010000038.1:0-4944 GCF_937871995.1 uncultured Citricoccus sp.
TCTGCGGACTGAATGGACGGACCCCCGGGCGCAGACGTGCCCGGGGGGCCTAAGTTGCCGCTGCGGGATTCCATGCCCGGAGCGGCGCTGGCGCAGGACCGACTAGAGGGAAAGGTGGACCTCGTGATGGCCGGCCTTCACCCCCCGCGCCGGGGGGTGTTGACGCCAGGTTCTAGCGGGCTCGCACCCGGTAGCGGTTGAGCACGACCTGCTCAGCCATGGTGAATCCCTGCCAGCCGGCGATGTCGTGGCTGAACGAACCGGCCGTCTGGGATTCGCGTAGGCCGGTGGGGTTCTTGCTCAGTCGGCCGGCCACCGTGGTGATGACCGCGGCCAAGTCTGGACGCTCGTACGGGTCGACCTGACCCTGTTCGTCGAAACCACGGCCCCGGGTGTAGCCGTACACCATCGCCCGGGCCAGGGTGTACGCCGCCTGATGGTCGCCGTCGAGATGGGTGGCGACATCCTCGGGGAACGGCGGGTTGACGTAGGGCATCAGATAGTGATTCCGGTGAGCTTGACGACCGCGTCATCGTTGAGGACACCGACGTCGTAGCGGGCGATCACGCGCAACGCCTGCTGATCGTAGTCCCCGAACGTCTGATCCAGCACCCTGACCGAGGGGGCCATGTCGCGGGCAACGGCGATCTGGGAGAAGTCAGCCAGGATCATGTTGCCGGTGTTCGGGGTGCCGGTGGTGTCGGGGATCCGGTTGGTGACGATCACGGGCTTGCCGAAGATCGTGTAGCCGCCGGCGCGGGTCGGGTCGGGCTGCAGCACATACTCGTTGGAGTCGGTGGCGGTCTTGATCTTGCGGAGCGCGGTGAGCTCGCGACTCGTCATGGCCCACTTGAGCGCGGTCGGGTTGACGTTCGCGGCCAGGGCGAGCGCCTCGGCGTCGAGAAGGTCATCCAGTGTGAGCGTGCCGATCCCGGTGAGCGACTGGCCGGCGTAGTTGAAGATGCCCTTCGGCAGGGTGTTGCTCGCGCCGTTGGAGGCAGACCAGAACTGGGCGTCGATGGTGTCAGCGACGTCCTTGACCAGGCGCTCCTTGAGCGCGGCGTCGAGGGCGATCACGGACTGGCGGGCCAGCTCGTTGGAGAACCGGGTCAGGGTCTTCACGCTCTTGATGGTCGACGGCAGCAGCTCGATCTCGTCGAACGTCGGGTCGAGCTCGGGAGTGATCTGCTCGTTCTCGGCAAACCAGCCCGGGGAGGTGGCGCCGCCGAGCTTGGGCAGTCGCACGGGGCCGGCGGTGTCAATGATGCGTACGCCGGCGGAGAGGAAGGTTGAGACCGCTTCGAGCGGCTTAACCAGGACCTTCTGGACCTGCTCGGCAGTGAGCTCGGATGCGGTGGAGGTGGAAACAGCCATGGTGGCTCCTTGGGGGTTTCAGCGGATGGTGTGCACGCTGGCCGCCAGGACCACAACGGGGGGCAGGGCACCAGGCCCTACCCCCCTAGGGTATCAGAACTTCATCGTGGCGATCCGGTGAGTCTTCTTGATCCCAGTGCGGATCAGCGGCAGCGGCCCGGGCCGGGCACCCTCCCGTGGCTTCGGATGGGCCCGCTCCAGCGCGTCCGCGATGCGCTCGGAGGCCTGGGCGATCCGGTGCAGATCATCGGAGATGTAGGACAGCAGCGATTCGGTGTTGTCGCTCATGCGTTCCGCCGCAACATTCCCGCGAGGTCGATGTCGGATGCGCCGCCGCGATCGCCCTGACCGACATCACCGCGAGGTTGGCGGCTGGCCAGATGCGGCTTGCGGCTGATCAGCTCGTCGACCGCGGCCTCGAGCGCCGGATGGTCGTCGAGGAGCTTGTCATCGAACGTGAGGTCGGACGGGTCCGCGAGCTTGCCCAGCGCCGCGACACGGGCATGGAACAGCTCGCGAGCGTAGTCGTCGGCCTTCTTGGCCTTCACGCGGGCCCCTGCCGCCGCCTGGCGCAACTTCTCCACGTACTCCCGCGGGAACGTCTCCGGCGTCTCTTGGGCGCCGTCCTGGGCGCCCTGGGGATCGATCTCGTTCCCGGCGTCGGGCACATGATCGGCTTCGGTCTGGGTGGTCTCGGTTTCGGTCATGGGTGGGTTTCCTTTCACTGGATCCCGAGCTTGGCCCGGGCCTCATCGGTGGTAATGAGTCCTTGTGCGTGCAACTTGGTGATGGCGTCGGCCTCCTGTGCAATCGAGCGGGTGCCGGCATCAGCCCAGATCGGTGCAGCGTCGATTCCGGCCGGATCCAGGCCGGTCCGGGTGGCGATCATCAGGCGGGCAACGTCGGCCCATGCCTTGCCGAACGTGGCCTGTCGAGCCTCGGCCTTGGCGGTCAGCGCGGCCTCGGATGCGCGGATGCTGTCGGCGCTGGTCGGGTTGTCGCCACCGATGCCGAGCATGTGTTCCGGCAGTCCGGACACCGCGGAGATGAGCCGCATGGTCACGCCGATGGCGTTCTCATAGCCGGCCAGGTCGGAGCCGTCGAGCTGGCCGAACTTGGTTTCGGGCGATTCGGAGACCATCGCCCGGTCGCCCTCCGGGATCGGGTTGATCTCGTTGCCCTGGTCGTCCTCGGTCAGCTCCAGGCCGGTGGCCCAGCGCCGGGGCCGGGCGCCGTACTCCGAGGCGGTCAGCAGGTCGGTGGTCAACTTGACCAGGGCGTCGGTCAGCGGCAGAACGTCGGTCATTTCGGAGATTCCGGACGACAGCAACCGGTCACCGTTGCGGAACCTGACCACGGGCGGGCGGCCGAACGGATTGGCCAGCGTCTCCACGGTCCGGAACCCGAGCGTGGTGGCCCCGGTCGAGTCGGCCCGGAATCGGACGATCCGATCCCGCTCATACAACACCGCGTGCGTGCTGGTCTTGTCTTCCCAGCGCTTCACGGCCCGGACCAGCTGGCGGGTGGCCGGGTCGATCTCGGCGGCCACTTGGGTGGCGGACTCCACCGACACCAGCGGACGGCCGGCGGCATCAGCCCACACGATGACGAAGCAGTCACCGAGCAGCAGTGCCTCTTTGTGGACATAGCGGGCTTGCACGTCCAGGTCGTTGGCGAGCCAGTCGGCCCAGACGTCCTGGGATGCCCGGAACCCGACGATGCGCAGCCGCTCCGCGATCGAGTCGACCAGCAGCCGCGGCACGTTCACCGAGACGGCCTGCAGCCGGTTGTTCAGCGCCTGGCGGATCTCCGGGGCCAGCATCGTGATGCCTTGGCGGCCTTCGTAGTACGCCACCGAGCGGGTGTGCTCGCCAGCGCGCTCGTCGAGCTGCTGTAACAGCCCGGTCAGAATGTCGATGTCGGTCATTGGGGGTGCTCCTTCAGTTGGCGAACGACACCGAGCGGCGCCGCTTCTTCTTGGTGGCGCGCCAGGTGGCGCGGGAATGGGCCATGACCGCGCACGAGACGAGGTCGATCTTCTTGGCGGTGCGGGACCGGGACCGTTTGGCCAGGCGGATCCCGCGGGCGTCCTCGGTCACCACCGCAGCAGCCACGTGGGCGGCCAGTGTCCGATCTCCGGTGTGGGTGAGCTTGCCGTTCACCGCGGCGGAGTACAGATCTCCGGTGGCGGCGGTCAGTCGTGACGGCGAGTGCGGGAACTCCACCACCGGCAACTTCTCCGCCTCCAAGGCCTGCAAGGTGCGGGTCCATCGGAACGGGTCAGCGATGATCTCGGCCACGGCATAATCCCGGCAGGCCTGGCGGATGGTGTCCTCGACCTCGGCCACCGGCACCCGGTAGCCGTCATCGCCGGGCGGGCGCTCCCAGACCGCGAGGGTCTGAAAGTGCGGCTCCGCCGACACGGTCGCCAGCAGCAGCGCGGTGGTGTCATCGGAGAACGAGCCATCCAGGGCGAGCACAACGTCAGACCCCGCTGGTATGGGCTCGTCGGTGGCCAGGTCGGCCCAGACCCCGGGCGGCAGGAACCCGCCCTCGGTGTCGGTGGCGAGCTGGCAGAGCCGGGCACGCCGAAACGTGGCCTCGCGAGTCTTCGGCGGCAGCAAGGCCACCAGAGCATCCCGGTGCAGAAAGTCATCCAACGCGGGGTTGGCGAGCTCCCAGCAGTGCTGGCAATCCACCGGGTGATGCTCGAAACCGGCGGCGGAGAACTCCCGGAACACCAGCGAGGAATCATCGGGATGATCGGCGGCGTACTCGCGCAGCGACAACAGGACTTGATCATCCAGGTTCGGGCCCGGCGTACCGATCGCGACCAGAACCGACTTCTCCCGCTTGCCCTGGGCGAGCTGCACGACCTCGAACAGATCCCGGTTGACCACACCCGCCTCGTCGACGATCGCCAACACATAATCGAGACCTTCAGCAGCAGCAGGCGAGGCAGGCATGACCACGAACGAGGAATCCGTCGCCGGCAGATACAGCTTGTCCTTGAAGACTTGGCACCGTGCGGCCAACTCCGGGGACAACTCCACCATGCGCCGGGCAGCAGAGAACGCAAGCCCAGCCTGACGCTCGTCGACCGCGAACACCACCACGTTGGCGCCGTCACCCCAGCAGAAAAACGCATACAGCCCGATGGCGGCCATCAACGTGGTCTTGCCCTGACCACGCGGCAGCATCAACCCGACCGTGCGAGCACCCGAGTCCAGCACGTCGGCCGCGATGCCCTTCTGAAACTCGCGCAAGTGCAACTTGCCCCGAGCACCAGTGCCCTTCGGCACACGGACGAACTTGTCGCAGAACGCGGCGAACCGATCCGACTCGATCGAGCTACGCGGCCGAAACGGCAGCGGTGACTGGTCGACAGCAGCCTTGGGCCCGGCCTTCACGGCTCCTCCTTATTGACAATGGTTGTCATGTGTAACGGTCTCTGCGCCTGCCGGACGAGTCGGGAACCCCTCTGACCGGGGTCTCCCCCCTGGGGTCGCGCTCGTCCTCGTGCCCGGTTGCAGGGCCCGCAGACGACGTCGATGTCGAGCAGTCGGACGG
>NZ_CALMQR010000039.1:0-6959 GCF_937871995.1 uncultured Citricoccus sp.
CGGGTTGACCAGCTCGATGCCGGTCAGCGTGATGGGCGCATCGGTGAGGTTTCGGACCCGCTCCCCGAGGAAGTACGGTTCCTCGAGGTATGCATCCGGTGCGCAGTAGTTGTCGGTGCCCCACGGGTCATCGTGGCCGAAGCCCAGTGGGCCGGCCTGCGGGTTGACCAGCGTGCAGCCGGTCATCGTGCCGGTCACGACGGCCAGGGCCGCGGCGGCGGTTCGGCGAGTCTTAGTCCTCATGGGCGGCCCAGAGGACGGCGTCCAGGTCCGACAGCCGCCAGTCGCGGGTGTTCGCGGCGTGGAACATCACCTCGCGCAGGTGGTCGTATCCCTGCTTCTCGATGCCGGCCCGGGTGGCGGCCAGCCGGATGCGGGAGTCGATCGCGGCGGCCTCGGTGATTCCACACAGGATGTCGAAGTAGTCCAGGGTCTTCGGGCCGATGTTGCGCACCCGCTGAAGCTCCCGACGCAGCGCCGACCGGGTTTGCCCGGCTTCCAGGGCGTCGCGCAGCTGGTCGGTGGTGTCGATGCCCTGGTCGGCGAAGACCTGGGCGGTCTCGGACATCTGGATCAGCCGGGCCGGAGAGGACCAGTCGATGACCTTCCCCAGTGCGCCCAGGCCCTCGTTCAATGACCAGTCGAAGCCCGCGGTGTCACCGCCCCCGGTCAGCCGCCGGAACCCCGTGGTCGTGGCGGCCTCCGGCCACTGCTCGACGATCTTCTGCACCCGCGGCGCGACCGTCGCGGTGTACTTGTTGCGTCGCTGCAGGGCGGAGTCCACGACAATCCCGCCCATGTGCTGCTGGCCGCGATTCACCCGCACGGCACCGTCCAGGCCTTCGGCGTCCATGTAGTCCAACAGACGCTGAGCATCGGCCATGACTTGGGCGTTCTCGGGAATCGTCATGGCGCCAACCTATCCGTGTCCATGGACCCTGTCTCGTCTCAGCAGGCGCCAGGCACCGGCATGTTATCGGAACGTTGAGACACCCCACAGACAGCCAGGAGCCTGCCCAGGACCAGGGCCAGCATGGCGTCTCTTCGGCCCGTGGTGGACCCCGGTGTGCCCGCCCGGTCCTCAGAGGCGGCCACCAAGCCATCACCAGTTCGCACCCGGGACCAGCGACACTCAGGCAAGCCGGTGATTCCCACGAACGAAGAGGCAGCGCTTGACGGGGGCGTCTCCCTGAAGGATCCCCAAACGGACGTGACGGAACTAGACGGTCAAATAGCCTTGTGATTCACAGGTCTGGCGGATTGCACGAGGACTGAGTCCTTGTATCAACAAAGATTCCCTCCGGGCAAAGAGGTCCGGTGGCACAGCAACCGGCGCTTCTTGAGCCGGCGGGGCAGGCGTGGTGACCCGCCGGGTGTGCTGCCGAGAGATGACAACGACTCAAGCCGGCCGGTGCCGGTAGGGCGCCGACCGGCCTGAGCCGTGTCATGGGGCTACCGTTTCAGTCGTTGAAGACCGTCTCGACGAACTTGGCCATCTCCCCGCGGGTGATGTCCCGGCTCGGGCGGAAGGTGCGGTCCGTGTAACCGCGCGTCGCGCCGGTGGCGTACAGGTAGCTGATGGCCTCGAAGCGGCTGTAGGAGGCCGGGATGTCAGCGAACGGGCTCTTGGACGGTGCGGTCCAGTCCTCGTCGGCGTGGTCGGCCAGGTAGATGAACTGCGCGGCCTCGACGCGGGAGACCGGCTGGCTGGGCTTGAAGGTGCCGTCGGCGTATCCGGCGATGCCCATCGAGCGCAGCCAGGTGGCCGCCTCGTAGTGGGCCGAGCCGGGTGCCATGTCCGTGAACGGGCTGGTCTGCGGGGAGAACCAGTAACGGCCATAGAAGGGGGGCACGTGCTTCTCGCCGTAGGCGCGCATGAGGAAGGTCGCCAGCTCGCCGCGAGTGATCTCCCGAGTCACGCCGAAGGCACCGTTGGCCTGGCCGGCGGAGATCCCCTCGCAACCGAGCCACTGGATGGAGGCGAAGAACGCGCCCCCGGGCTTGACGTCCGTGAAGGTCACCGGGCACAGGTCGCTGTGGGCGATCGGCGCCCAGGGGCGGTCGAACGACGCGGTGGGCTCGGCGAGCTCGACGGTGCGCTCCCGACGGTGGTAGTCCCCGTCGAGGTTGATGGTGGTCCGGGCGGTCACCGTCTCTCCGGGCTCGATGCCCGAGGAGTCGACGGCGCTGACGATGAGCCGCTCTCCGTCGATCAGCCCGCCTTCGTAGCGGGCCTGCACCACACCCTGGGCGCAGGACACCCGGCCCTTCCGCCCGTCATCGACCTGCGGGAGCGGGTAAGGCCAGGCCGTCATGAACCTCACGTCGCTGCACTGCCCGGGGACGTCCAGGATCAGCGACACGGACTCGGCCGGGCCCTCCGGGGTGCTGGAGGACCAGTCGATGTCGCTGTCCCAGTGCAGACCGGCTCCCAGGTGTGGCTCATCAGCCTCGACCTCTTCGGCGCTGCCGGTCAGGGTGAACGTGTCGGTGAACCGATTGCCCACGCCGTCCGATGCCCTGACGGTTTCCGTGCGGGGCTCCGCGCCGTAGTAGGTGGGCGGGATCTGGGCGGGCAGCTCCACGGTGCCGCAACCACCCTTGGAGGTGGCCGGGCCGGAGACCGGGTAGATGGAGATCTTCGACTCCGCCATGGGCACCTCCGACTCGAACGGGGCGGCCAGGCTCTCAACGCGGAAGGTGTTCTCCCCGGCGGCGTCTTCCACGATCAGCTCGGCACCGTAGAGGTAGTTGTAGACGGGGCCCTCGTAGTCGGCGATGGGGGTGGCGGCATCCAGGTCGATGTCCTCCACGCCCTTGCGGGCCGCGGTCCCCGGGGCCAGGCAGAAGTCGACGGCCACTGTCAGGTGGTCATCCTCGGAAGAGACCGTGTCCTCGACGATGGAGATGTCCTGGACGTAGCCACCGTACGGGGCGATGGTCCCGGCACTCGGGGCAGCCGTGGCCGGGGCGGCGGACAGTGGTCCGGCGACCAGCACGGTGCCGAGTACGACGGCCGCGGCCGTCCTCGTGGTCCTCCTACCGGAAGCAGGCGGTCGGGGTGCGGGCAATGACGCGTGCGTCATGGGCAGGGTCCTCTCGGAAGGTCCGTGCGGCACGGATGGTGATGACGAGAGAATCTGTCACTGATCCACGGCAGCGCTACGACCTCACCCTCCGGCGCCCCCGACGACCAGCAACCACGCCCAACCTATCCCGGCATTCCACCGGAAACAGCCGCTGATCAGCCCGGACGATAAGTCGGGACCGAACCGTGATCGAACCACCCTCCGGTGGCCGAGATGGCCGTCAAGGTGCAAGACCTCAAGCTGTTTCCACGGGGCAGTCAATAGACTCGCGACATGGGAATGCTCCAGGGATGGCAAATCACGGTGATCATGTCGATAGTCGCGGTCGCCCTCATCATCACCGTGGTCGTCCTGTTGGCGAGGATCGCAGCGTCAAAGCGCAGTGACCGCCGCCCTGAGCCCGATGACACCCAACGGCGCAACTAGCCTCAGCGAGTGAACCCCGGAGATAAGCGGCCGGAGTTCCGCAGGACAATCTGACCGTCGGCGTTCAGCATCGTTGTCGCCCATTTAGGGAACGGTTCACGGCATCCGTTCTTTCAGGCCGCCGAAGACCTGCGGGCGGGATGATTCGTGCCCGGAAGGGGATCCCCCACCGGTCATCCGGGCCCGTGACTCGGGCTCACTCCAGCAGGCCTCGCGGTTCATCTCGAGTGATCCGTCCGGTCGTCGCTCCCGCGAGGGTGCGTCATACAGGGCGCCCCCGGAGAGACTTACGGCATCAATGTCCGCGCTCAGCCCCCCCGCGTTGTCGCTGGCTTCTCCACTGGATGGACAACGTCTTGGTTCCTTAGAACCAGGACACTCCTCCGAAGCAATGCCCGGGTGTGGCTTTTGACGCGAGAGGGCGGAAGCGGCGCACAGGAGATCCCCGGTGGTGGCTTGTCCGGTGGGCGGGTGGTGATATTTCTCCACGTCAGCGTCGTGAGAGGTGGTCATCACGGTTATCGTGGGCCGGTCACATTCTCGGTAGCGCGCATAAGAATACGGAGCCCCTCGTGCCCTCTTCCTCCACCCCGCTGATCGACCGTCCCGCTGAGGATCCGGCCCAGACGGGTCCGGGGTACTCCGGTGTGCAGCGCTCATACTTCGGCCAGTTCTCCCTGCGCCGCCGGGTGCTGATCTCGCAGTTGCCGTTGGCGTTGTCCGTGCTGGCCGTCGTTCTGCTGTGCGTAGTGGGGCAGAAGAGTCAGGTCTTGAGCTCTCCGGTCTTCCTGGCGGGAGTCGCCGCGGTGGGCGTGCTGACCGTGCTGGCCGGGATCATCCCCTGGGACCGGGTGCCGGGCATCGGTTTCTGGGTGATTCCGGTGCTGGACTTCGTACCCATTGCGGCCATCTGGGACGCGACGCATCACAGCCTGTATGGCACGTCCATTTTGACCGCGTTCCCGGTGTTCTGGCTGGCGTGGTCCGGCCTCTACCCGGTTCTGGGGATCACGCTGGGCGTGGTGGGAACCACGTTGACCATCTGGGGACCCCATGCGCTCAATCCACACGGATCAGCCCGGGATCACCTGCTGGAGTCGGCCGCGGTGCCCTTGTTCATGCTGGCGCTGGCCGTGGCCGCCAGCGTGCTCACCCGCAGCCTGGATCGCCAACGAGAGGAACTCGACGAGTTACTGTCCATCACCCGGCAGCAGAACCGGAGGCTGCAGACCGTCCTGGACACCACGGACGTCGGTATCGTCGTCACCGACCGGGACGGCAATGACCTGTTGATGAATCCGGCCCAGCGGCGGGTGCACCTGATCGGGTTGCCTCACGGGGTGGAGGATGCTCCGGAACGGGACCTGTTGCTCTTCGAGGCCGACGGGAAGACGCCGATCCCAGCCGAGGACCGGCCAGCACACCGGGCGGTGCGCGGTGAGAGCTTCTCCGGGCGGCTGATCGCGATCGGGGTGGACGGCAGCCAGCAGTTCCTCTCCGTCTCGGCCCAGGCCATGCGCGACGAGAACGGTACATTCGACGGCACGGTGCTGGTGTTCCAGAACGTCACTGATCTGCTGGACGCGATCCAGGCCCGGGAGAAGTTCCTGGCCGATATCTCCCACGAGCTCCGCACCCCGTTGACCTCCATCATCGGCTTCCTGGACCTGGCGGTCGAGGACAACCAGGACGAGACGATCATCGGCTACCTCAACACCTCACAGCGCAACGCGGACCGACTGCTGACACTGGTCAACGACCTGCTTCAGACCGCCGCTGGCGGCACGGCCGTAACCCCGGAACCCACGGACCTGGCCCGGTTGGTCAGACACAGCGCGGAATCGGCGCAGATCCAGGCGGACAACGCCGGCATCACCCTCCAGGTACGAGCGCCGGACACACTGATCATGCAGGCCGACCCGGTCAAGATGAACCAGGTCGCGGACAACCTGATCTCCAACGCCATCAAGTACACCCCCACCGGCGGCACCGTCACGGTCAGCGCCGCACCGGCCGGGGACTGCGCCGAACTGATCGTGACCGATACCGGCATCGGCATCAGTGCCGAAGAGCAGCAGAAGCTCTTCACCAACTTCTACCGCACCGAGCACGTCCGCCGGGCGGCCATCCCCGGCACCGGCCTCGGCCTGGCCATCACCCGGGGTCTCGTCCGCGCTCACGGCGGGGAGATCACCGTCACCTCCGAGAAAGGCACGGGATCCACCTTCACGGTCTCCCTGCCTGTCGATGGCCCGGCAACCGGTACCCCGGCGAACGCGTCCACGTCACCGCGCTGACCCGCGATCACAGCAACTGACCCCGCCGTCCACGCGCCCGCGGCGTCCACTGGGGTCTCCCCTCTGACCGAAAATGGGCAAGGGCATGGCGTGCGCTGGACGGACGTGCACCTGTCCGGTTCTGATGTCACGACAAGGAGCGTCACCTCGCGCCTGCGAAGACGCCCCACGCCGGGCGTAGGCCGCCAGTGAGCAGCGCGCACTCGATCCACGGTCATCGAGGGCAGTCCAACAGCGCGCTGCCGGAGCCGACGCCGGTGTGGCTCCGAGCAGACCGTGACCGCCCAAATCCGCTGGTTCCATCCCGTAGAACTTCGCCTCGGTCTCTTCCCGCGCCCGGGAATCCTCGTGAACCGGCGGCCGTTCCGCTACCGCCATCACCATCAGATCCTGCCCGGCCCTGGTCCGCATCTTCCGGGGATCCCGGTCAGATTGCCCTGCACCGTCTTCTTGCCCACGCCCTCCATGACTTGCTCGCTTCCACCCTCGATGGGGCCGCTGGTTCTGATCGATCCCTGGCCTCGTACACGAACCAGTGCTGAGTCCTCACGGTGGCGCGCCTCTCCGGGCCGAGGTGATCGAGACGCACCACTCCCAGACCCCAGATCCCTGCATCCGGGGTGAGGGACATTCAGGGGAAAACCTTGGTGAATGTTTGGGCCGCATTATGGGATTTCTTGAGGCGGAGACGGTGAACTGAGTGCCATCGGGAAGCCCACAGCGGCACGGACATCCCCGTCCAGGTGCCACCAGCTTCCCTAACCGTCCCAGCATCGACGCTGGATGCTGGCATCCCCGCCAGCCCAGGCGACGATCGATACCAGTAAGGGGTATGACATGAACAAGAAGACCAATGGCGCCATCGTGGCCGGTCTGACCGGCTGACTGGCGTCGAGGCCCTTCCTATAGCCGAAGTCGACGTGAAGGGTCAGTTCTTGCGGTACGCCTGCCGCTGAGAAAGCAGGCGTCAATCGTTGTATCTCCCGGCGCTCGGCCGTATCTGCCGAGCCCCCGCCTTATCGCACTGTTGTGCCACCTTTGATCCCCCCTGGGTGGCGCGGCTCCTGGTTGTGCCACCTTTGATCCCCCCTGGGTGGCGCGGCTCCTGGTTGTGCCACCCTTGATCCCCCTTCGGTGGCGCGGCTCC
>NZ_CALMQR010000040.1:0-13084 GCF_937871995.1 uncultured Citricoccus sp.
TCGAATCCTGCAACGGACTCGAGGGGCACCTGCTGACTCATATTCCTAGCCTTATTCATCCAGGCGGCACCGCAAAGCCACTGATGATCCAGGTCCGGGTAGCTCCCAGAGTCACTCGGCTACTCGTGTTCAGTCGTCCCCGTTGAGGATCCGTTCGGGAAGCAACGGACCTAAACCCGCGGTCCGGTCACGCTTTCACGGTCAGGGCCCTTCTGAGCGTCGATGACTGTCGAAAGAGGCGGTGGTTCGGTCAGCGAATTTCTTCCACCACACTGGTGCCCTTCTCGGGGCGGGATACCCATGCCCAGGACTCCTCGAACCGGACGCGCCCGTCCTCAAGCACCACGATGTGGCTTTCACAGACACCACTGGCGGTGGCCCCGCCGGTGTCGAGATGCACGTAGCGGAACTGTAAACGCTCACCCTCGCGAGTCCCCACGAGATACCCGCGGACGATCTCCCCACCGTCGTACTCCGCCCAGATGGCCGCACCGTCCTCGTGATACCGAAAGCGGGTGGCCGCTCCAACTTGGCCGGTGACGGCATTGCTGACTCCGGCGAAGGTCTTCCCGTGCAGGGAAACGGTCACCGGATCGGGGAGGATATCGCCTGAAGTAGCCATCCCAGCACGCTAACCGCCACCGGCTCTGCTCACCCCGCCCGGTTGAGCAGTGTGACCCGCAGGCTCCGTACGGAGGGCGGCGGACCACGCCTGTGGATCGCAGAGAGACGTGGCTCGGTTCGCGCAGAGGCACCTGGCCGTTCGCGCTCAGTCGTCCGTTCGAGATTCTTGAAGAAGACGCCTGTGACCTGTGTCGTCGCCCTCTGAGTCGGACGGCTGGGCATCTTCCGGTTTCACGTAAGGCCCGACTGCCAATCGGGGCCATGCCGGCCCAGACCCCTGAGAGGTTTTGACGCCATGGGACGTGGGCCTGGCGGTGGATGCATCCCCTTGTCGATGTAGCGCCGAGGGTTCTCGTATCTCAGCGTGCGTCAGGTGGTGGGGTAGGTGAGGGCGATGAGGTCCGCTTCCAGCGTGGTGCGGTCGGTGTCGTTGAGGACGGCTCCCCAGAGGGGGGCGCTGTTACTGCCGTCGGTGGCGGCAATGATCATTCGGGTGGCGAAGGGGTCGACACCATCGTCGAAGAGGGCCGCCCGCCATTGCCGTGCGTCCTGTTGAGCGAGCTCTTCGGGGCCTGGCTCGAACATGAGATGAGCGGCCAAGGCGAGGGAGTCGCGGAGCCCGGGAAGGTCACGGGCCTCGGCGAAGCTCACCCGGATGTAGGCCCGGGTGAGCCGGCCCGGGGTCTGTGGTTCTTCCTCGGCGGCCAGTCGTTCGACGTCCCGGCGGAAGCGGTCCATCAGATCGATGGCGAGGCCGTTGAGGAGCTGATCCTTGGTGGGGAAGTGGTAGAGCAGTCCACCCTTGGACACCCCGGCTGCCGTGGCGATCTCCGAGAGGGGTACGGCCGTACCTCGCCGGCCGATCTGCTGCGTGGCAGCATCCAGGATCAGTCGCTTGGTGTCCTCCGCGTCGCGTCCAGCGGTGCGCGCCATATGAGCATCCTTTCTCGCGTGCCTTTGCTACAGCATCTCAGTGCTGGGCCACAACGGCCGCTTTGGTGTTGGGGATGAACACGTAGGCGACGACCGCGGCCACGACCATCACCAGAGCCGCAATCAGGGTGGTGGCCTGCATGGCGGACACGAAGGCATGTTGCGCCGCCTCCAGTGCTGGGCTGCCCGGTTCCAGGACCGCGGTGGCCGATGCCAGGGAATCCTCAGCGCGGGTCGCCGCCTCGCCGACGGTACTACCGGGCAGTACCAGGTTGAGGCGATACAACACGGTGATGACCGATCCCAGAACGGCGATGCCGAGGGCGACGCCGAGTTCGTAGGCAGTCTCTGAGATCGATGCCGCCGCTCCGGCCTTGGCGGGTTTGACCGCCGAGACCACGGCATCCACGCTGAGGGTCTCGGCGATGCCGAGACCCAGGCCGAGGGGGACCAGGGCCACAAGGACCCAGATCAGTTGCTCCTGTCCTTCCAGCCCGGCCATCAGCGCGAGTCCGGATGCGCCAATGACCAGCGCGAGGGCGATGGCCCGCCCCCGCCCGACCCGGGTGAGCAGATATCCCACCACCGTGGCCGCGACCATGGACGAGAGTGCCGCAGGCAGTTGGGCCAGTCCCGCCTGCAACGGGCTGAGATGGCGCGCGAGCTGGAGGTATTGGGAGAAGAAGAACAGTACTCCGCTGAGGGCGAAGACCGAGATGAAGTTCACCAGCACCGCCCCGGTGAAGGCGGGGTTGCGGAACAGCTCTACGTCGATCATCGGTGCATCCGAGCGCCGTTGACGACGCACGAACGACACTCCGCCGATCACGCTGGCCGCGATCGCGGCCATCGTGGGCAGGCCGAGCGCTCCGCCGGTGAGCTGCTTGATCGTGTAGACGAACGGGATGATCGTCAGCATCGACAGTCCGCTGGAGAGCACGTCGAACCGAGCCGGGCTCGGATTCCTGGACTCCGGCAGCAGCCACGCCCCGAGAACCAGCACCCCTGCCATGACCGGCAGGTTGATCAGGAACACCGAACCCCACCAGAACCGTTCCAGCAGTGCACCGCCCACCAGTGGACCGAGCGCGATGCCACTGGCGGCCGCAGCCGACCACACGGCGATCGCTCGGGTGCGCTCGACCGGGTCGGGAAAGATGTTCCGGATCAACGACAGGGTCGAAGGCATGATCGTCGCCCCGGCCACACCCAGCAGCAGCCGGGCAACGATCAAGACCTCCGCGGTCGGGGCGAAGGCCGCCATCACTGAGGCGGCCCCGAATGCTGCCGACCCCAGCAGCAACAGCTTCTTGCGGCCGATCCGGTCGGCAAGATTGCCCATCGTCACCAGCAACCCGGCCAGGGCCAGGGAGTAGATATCCCCGATCCACAACACCTGGGTGGCCGTAGGGGACAGGTCCGCCGTCAAGGACGGCACCGCCAAGTACAACACGGTCGCGTCGATCGCCAGCAATAGCACCGCACCCACCAGTACGGCCAGGGACGCCCACCGGCGTCCCGAACTCAGCGCATGCTCCATGTCCACTCCTTGAACTAACCGTCTGGACGGTACAGTTTTATCGGTGTCTCCTGACGAAGGTCAAGTGGCGCGTTGTCCGAACCCACCTGTCGTGTACGTGTCCTTCAGGCTTGGGGTGAGTGGTGGTCTTTCGTGTCTCGGCGCCCGGGCGCCCGATCGCTCCCGAGCTGATGCCGTGCGGAAATTCCCCTCACCGGGTGTCGACTCATGAAGAAACGGATAGTGCGCGTTCTCATCCGGTGGAGCATCGTATGCATCCTCCGCGTTCCGTCACGAACACCATGGGCTTTGACCCCTGACCGGCGTGCGACCGCCTATTTTCCGCCCCCTGACCGTCGAGGTCCCAGAAGGAAGGTGGCGACGTGACGTGTATGATTGTGAGCAGCGTCACACGCAATGGAGTGGCGACGGATGCGGCATCCTCTCTCGCCGGTTCGTAGTGGACGATCAATCAGGGCAGGAGTCAGAAGGATGGACAGTTTCGCCACAACCGACCCGCTGCATGAGGTCACCGTGTACGACGTCAGGGGAAACGCGATCGGCACCGTCGCGGAGATCTTCGGTGAGGCCCCTCATGAATCCGCCCCCGCAACCCCGCAGTCCAGGGGCACCATCCCTGAATAGTCTCCACGGGTGCGCGGGGAGCACCTGGGCGGTCGGCCCTGTCCTCCCGCGCAGGGTCGGACCTATGCTGTCGCCACCCCTCAGTGCCGAGCCGCGGCCTCGCTCCCGGCTCCGTGGTTGCACGCCTCATGAGACACCGGAACCTCTCCCTACTCTCCCGAGGACCCATCATGAAGACCCTGTCGCGTACCTGTATGGTGGCCGGAGGCGCCGCCGTGCTCACCGCCCTGGCCGGTGTCACCGCCGCCCATGCCGTCAGTGTCACCGTCCCGGACACGGGCACGCTCCTGGTCGGAGGCGCCGGCGTGAGCTTTTCGGTCACCCTGGACTGCGAGGCCGGCCGGACGGCTGACCTCCTCGTCAACGTCGTGCAGAAGGTGGACGGCGCCCACGTGGCCACGGGCGGGGTCATCTCCGACACCGTGACCTGTGCCGCGGGCCAGGAGACCGTGGAGGTCGCCTTGCTGGCCGCCGGTCACTTCGCCTTCACCGAGGGCGACGCAGCGGTCCAGATCCTCATGTTCACGTGCGACACCGTGGCCTGTGAGAGCACCACGGTGACCGGCCAGGCCCGGCTCGGACTCACCTAGGACCATCCGTCGCGTCACCCTCCGTGCGGTGAGGACCGGTCCCGCGTGCGGTGCAGGACCGGTCCGCGTCCGTGGATCAGGAGGCGACCGCGGTGGTCGTCAACGCCTCCGTGACGGCATCCGCCCACGGGCGGGCGAGGTCGGCGGCGAGGTCGCGGCCGGCGGCGTCGTGCCGGCCATACTCCCCGACGCGTTCCGCCCCGCAGGCTCGCAGGGCCTCGTCGAGGATCTCCGAGCCGCGCGAGTACGTGGCGTGGTAGGACCGGTCGCCGAGGCCAAAGACCGCGAAGCGCAGCCCGGTCAGGCCGGGCCGGGCCGCCAGCAGGCCGGCGTGGAAGGCCCGGGCGGAGGTGGGCAGTTCGCCGTCGCCGTAGGTCGAGCAGACCAGCAGGTACGGCCGGGTCGGGTCCAGGGTGCCGGGGGCGGCCGGGTCCGCCCCGGCGAGGTCGAGTACCTCCACCGCGTACCGGTCGGCCAGGTGCCCGGACAGTTCCTCCGCGACCAGTTCGGCATTGCCGGACTCGGTGGCGAACAGGATGGTCAGCGGCGGCAGGTCGGTCCGGCCGGTCTGGGCCTGCGCCCCCGCACTCGCCCCGGCCCCGCGGGCCTCGGCACCGGTCCGGACACCGGTCCCGACGCCGGCCGGTCCCGCGAGCGATCCGGCGGTGGCCGAGGAGGCGATCAGCCGCATGCGTCGCCGGTCCAGCAGCTTGGCGCGTACGCGCCCCTTGGCGGCGGCGGCGCGCTCGTGGGCGTCCAGGCGCAGCCAGCCCTCGTAGTCGGTGGCCCGTCCCAGGTAGGGGCGCAGGCCGACGATCCCGGTCTTGCCGCTGTGCTGGTCACCGGCACCCCCGCTGCTGACACCCCCGCTGCCGGTGTCCCCGCTGCCGGGGCCCGAGCCGGGTCCCTCCTCCGGCGCCGCCTCCGCATCGCGGGCCGCCGCCAGGTCACCGGCGATCACCTCGGCCAGGTCCCGGGCGTCGCTGCGCTGGGAGGGGATGGTGCCCTGCGGGCCGCGGCGGGCCCACCCGGCCAGGTACAGCCCCGGCTCCACGCGGCCGCTCTGCCGCGCCTGGTCCGTGATCCCGTCCAGCGCCGCGGTGAGCTCGCCGTCCCCGGCCTGGAAGCCGATGGCGGTGATGACGCTGTCCGCCGCGATCCGGACCCGGTCCGGTTCGTCGCCCGGCGCGCCGCCCGGTGCGTCACCCGGGCGGTCGCACGAGGCGGCCTCGACGCCGGTCACGGCCCCGGTCGCATCACGCACGACCTCGCGGGGGGCGTAGCCGAGCCACCAGTGGACGTGGAGCCGGGCCGGGCCGGTCTGCTCGCGCCCGGCAGCCGCTAGTCCGGCCATCAGCCCGGACCGGGGGTCCCCGGCCGCGGCCAGCCGGTCCGCGTCCGGGCCGTGCACGGTGTGCACCAGGCCGGGCAGGTCCAGGATCTCCCGCAGCATCACGGGATCGAACCTGGCCCGTGCCGGCAGCGAGCGGCCGATGACGTGCACGGTGTCCAGCCGCCGGGTCAGGGTGGCGTGGGCCGCGTCATGGATGTCGGACCCCTCCAGGCCGGCCGCGGTCTTGGCGAGCAACCGGACCACGTCCATGGCCACGTTGCCCATCCCGATCACGGCCGCGGACCGCCCCAGCGAGGCCGCGTCGGGCTCCGCCCAGCCGGTCCCGGAACAGGTCTCCGGCTCCCCGTTCAGCAGCCGGGTCAGTTCTCCCGAGCCGATGACGCCGGTGAGATCGGCGCCGAGCACCTGCAGGGGAGCGTCCCGGCGCAGGCCGGTGGCCAGCACCACCGCGTCGAAGTGCTCCCGCAGCTGCCCCAGGGTGACCTCGGCACCGGCCGCATCCTGGGATCGCACGGCCGGGGCGTGCTGGGCGGGGCGCCCGCGCAGCACCAGGTCCTCGGCCGCCGCGCCCGTGTGCACCCGGGTGGAGCCGACGAAGCGCACGCCGTCGTGCTCGAAGAGCCGGGAGAACTGGTCGGCCACGGCCTTGGTGCCCTGGTGGTCGGGGGCCACGCCGTAGCGCACGAGGCCGAAGGGCTCGGGCCGGGCCTCGAACACGGTCACCCGTGCCTCGGGCAGGCGGCGCCGGACCGCCTGGGCGGTGTAGCACCCCGCGGGTCCGGACCCCACGACGGCGACGTGCGGGCCGACCGCACCGCCCAGTGCGGCTGCGGGAGCCGGCGTCGTGCCCGGCGCCGGTCCGGTGGCCGCGGTGCGGTCGGCGCCGTCACCGGTGCATCCGGGGGAGGCCGTCCAGGTCACCGGCATCTCGTCCATGCCGCGGAACACCCAGCCGCCGGCGCGGGCCGGGCGGTCGGGGATGAGGTCCAGACCGGGCAGCGCCTCGAACAACCGCGGCAGCGCGACGTCGGCCACCTCGGCCCGCGCGACCCACGCGCCGAGGCAGACGTGCACGCCCTTGCCGAAGGCCAGGTGGGCTCCCTCGCCCGCCCGGCGGATGTTGAAGCGGGCGGGGTCGGCCCACTGGGACTCGTCCCGGTTGGCTGAGAGCAGGCAGATGCCCAGCTTGGCCCCGGCCGGCAGGTGGACGCCGCGCAGGGCCACGTCCCGGGTGGTCTGGCGGGAGTACATGCCGATCGGGGCGACCCAGCGGATGGCCTCGTCGAACACGGCGTCCCACAGGGTGGGGTCGGCCTCCACGAGGCGGCGCTGCTCCGGGTCGTTCAGGAGCGCCCAGGCGGCCACGCCGATCGCGTCGCGGGGCTCGTTGAGGCCGCCGCCGATGGTCATCTTCAGGTTGGCCCGGATGGACTCGACCGGCATCTGGTAGTCCGGCAGGGCCACGAGCGCGGAGAGCAGGGAGTCGTCCGGGTGGGCGCGGTGCCAGTCGAGCATCTCGTCCAGGGCGGCGTCGACCTCGTCGAACGACGCCTCGCCCCTGGCCCACACCTCGGGGTCGTCGGCGTAATTCCCGGTGGCGTCGATCATGGTCTGGGACCAGCGCTGCAGGTCCTGCTGGGTGACGTTGTGCAGGCCCGTGATCGCGCGCAGGTTCTCCGCGGCGTAGGGGGCGGCGAAGTCCCACACCAGGTCCGCCCCGGGGCCCTTCTCCCGCAGCTCGGCCAGGTAGCGGTCCGCGTTGCGCTCGAAGACGGGCCGCCACGCGCGCTTGACCACGGAGGGCCGCAGCACGGGCTGCCAGGCCCGGCGCTCGACGACGTGGTCCGGGTCGTCCTTGCGGAGCATCGAGTGCCCCATGGCGCGGATCATCAGCGAGCCCTGCTCGTTGGCGGAGAAGGTCGACTGGTCCAGCTCGGTGTCGTGCACGGCGTCGTAGGAGGTGACCAGGTAGCGGCCCACCGCCGGCACCCAGTGCACCCCGCCCTCGGCGCGCAGCCGCTCGAACACCGGGAACGGGTCCGCGTAGAGCTCCGGGATGGTCACCCAGTCGGCCACCGGGGCCGGCCGCGACCCGGCGGGGGCGCCCGGGGCCTCGGGCGTCGGCCGCCCCTGTGTGGTCGGGGCGGGGGTAGGAACGACGGCGTCAGTCATCTCGGGCGTCCTGGTCGGTGGTGGTGGAGTGGGCCTGGATCCGGAGCGGGGCGAGGGGCGTGCCCTCGCGGTAGTTCCCGAGGAAGAGGTCCGCGCCCTCCTCGGTCAGGGTCGGCGCCGGATAGCAGGCCGCCTGGCCGGAGGCGGGTGCGCCGAGCCGCGCGAAGGCCAGCCGCTCACCGGGGGTGAAGGGGTCGTCGATGGCCAGGACGGCGGAGCCGCCCGTCCCGAGGACGGCAGGGTTCGCGAGCGTGACGGCCAGCAGCCCGTGATGGCCGGTGAAGCGCACTGCCCCGGTCCCGTGCAGGGCGGGGCCGTCCGGGGCGAGGGGGAAGAGGATGCTCCCGTCCGGCTGCCGGACGGCACCGCCGTCCACGTCCACGCGGCCGTCGGCCAGGCGCGAGACGTAGGCGACGAACCCCTCGTGCACGGCCCAGAGCAGGCCGCCGGCCGGGACGGTGCCGTGCGCACGGGGTGCCTCGGCCCGGGGGGCGGTGGTCGTCACCGGGTCCTCCTTGTGGGGTCGGAACGGACGGTCTCGAGTCCTACTGTGACCTGCCTCTCAACTACAGTGCAACTGAGAAGATGTGCTCTACAACCACAAGGAGACTGCGGTATGGAGGCCGGCCCGGAACGGCGCCCCGAGGGCGATCCCCGGTTCACCCTGCGCCAGCTCGAACTGTTCGTCGCCGCCGCCGAGCACGGATCCTTCGCGGCCGCCGCCCAGAACGCCTACGTCACACCGAACGCGGTCTCCCAGGCGGTGACCGAGCTGGAGGGGGCCCTGGGCGTGGTCCTGGCCGTCCGCCGTCGGGCCCGGGGACTGACGCTGACTCCGGCCGGGACGCACCTGCTCGAGGGGGCCCGGGCACTGCTGCGGCAGGCGACCGACCTGAGGCTGAGCGTGGGGGAGGGGGCGGGCGCGCCCTCCGGGCCGGTCGCCGTCGGGTGCTACTCCACGCTCGCCCCCACCCTGGTGCCCGAGCTGTGGGAGCGCCTCGCGCAGCGGTACCCGGACGTGGACCTGACGATCGAGGAGGGCACCACGGCCGAGCTCGTGGAGCTGCTGCACGCGGGCCGGCTGGACCTGCTGATCGCCTACGAGGTCGCCCTGCCGCCGGGGCTGGGGAGCAGGCCGCTCTTCGCGGCGCACCCGTGGGTGGTGCTGTCCCGGGCCCATCCGCTGGCGGGGCAGCGGGCGGTGGACCTGCGCGACCTCGCCGACGACCCGCTCGTGATGTTCGACCTGCCGCCCAGCGGCCAGAACACCCTGGAGCTGTTGCGCCGGCGGGGCGTGCGGCCCCGGGTCGCGCACCGCACCACGGACTTCGAGCTGGTGCACTCCCTGGTGGGGCGCGGGATGGGGTACGGGATCCAGTTCCAGCGCGCCGAGGTGGAGGTGAGCCGGGAGGGCCGGCCGCTGGCGGTCCTGCCCATCACCCCGGCGCCGGACGCCGAGCCCGTGGTGGTCGCCTGGTCGGAGCGGGTGCCTTTGACTGCGCGGGCGAGCGCGGTGGTGGAGGTGGCCCGGGAGTTCCTCTCGGCACCCGTTGGCTAGGCTCGGGGCATGGCCGAGCAGCGCGCAGACCGCACCGAAGACCAGCCCGACGCCGGCCCCGCCCGGACCGCACCCGCCCGCCGTCCGCTGGGGCCGTCCTCGCGCTCGCAGGTGCCGGACTTCGAGGTAATGACGATCCTCGGCCGGGTCAGCGAACTGCGCGCCGCCGGGCACGACGTGGTGAGCCTGTGCGCCGGGGAACCCGGTGGAGGAGCACCGGCCGCGGTGAACCAGCGGGCCGCCGAGATCCACGCCTCCGGCAGGGCGCTGAACTACACCCCGAGCCTGGGCATCGCCGAGCTGCGCCAGGCCATCGCCGGGCACTACCGGCGGTGGTACGGCCTGGACGTCGACCCGGCGCGGGTGGCCGTGACCACCGGGTCCTCAGGGGCGTTCATGGCCGGGTTCCTGGCCGCGTTCAACGCCGGGGACCGGGTGGCGATGGCCCGCCCCGGGTACGCCGCGTACCGGAACATCCTCACGGCGCTGGGCTGCCAGGTGGTGGAGATCGACGCCGGCGCGGAGGTCCGCTACCAGCCCACCCCGGAACTGCTCGAGCAGGCCGAGGCCGACCACGGTCCGCTGGCCGGGCTCATCCTGGCCTCGCCGAACAACCCGACCGGCACCATGGCCACCCGCGCCGAGGTCGCCGTGCTGGCTTCCTGGTGCCGGAAGAACAGCGTGCGGCTGGTCTCGGACGAGATCTACCACGGCATCACCTACGCGGACGGCGCGGCCGCGGACGGAGGCGGTGACGAGCCGGGCGACGAGCGCGGCGTCTGCGCCTGGGAGTACTCGACCGAGGCGATGGTCATCAGCTCCTTCTCCAAGTACTGGGGCATGCCCGGCTGGCGGATCGGCTGGATGCTGATGCCCGAGGACCTGGTCCCGGCGATCGGCGGCCTGTCCGGGTCGGTGTCCCTGTGCCCGCCGGCGGCCGCGCAGTACGCCGCGGTGGAGGCCTTCGCCGAGGAGTCCTATGCGGCCTGCGACGAGCAGGTGGCCGGCTTCGCCCGGGCCCGCGCGCTGCTGCTGGACAACCAGGAGCGGCTGGGCTGGACGGATGCGGCCCCGGCCGATGGCGCGTTCTACTTCTACGCCACGCCGGGGGAGCGGATGCTGGCGAAGTACGGCACCTCGACGGCGTACTGCGAGGCCCTGCTGGAGCAGGCCCACGTGGCGCTCACCCCGGGCACCGACTTCGACACCGCCCACGGCGACCAGTACATCCGCCTGTCCTTCGCCGCCGGGCACGACGCCGTCCGCGAGGCGATCGAGCGGATCGTGGCGTTCCAGCGGGGCTGAGCCGGGGCGGCCCGGGCGAGTCCAGGGCTAGGGGATCGGGATGGCCTGACCGCTGCGCACCCGCTTCATCACCATCGTCGAGCTGAGCCGCTGCACGCCGGGCAGGGAACCGAGCGCGCCGTCGTACAGCCTCTGGTAGGCGGCCAGGTCGGCGGTGAGGACGCGCAGCAGGTAGTCGGGATCGCCGAAGAGCCGCTGGGCGTCGACGATCTGGGGGACGTCGTTCACGGCGGCCTCGAAGGCGGAGACGGTCTCGACGTCGGTGCGTCCCATGGTGACGAACACGATCGCCTCGAAGTGCAGTCCGATCGCCTCGGGGGAGACCACGGCGCGGTATCGCTCGATCGCGCCGGACTGCTCGAGGTCCTTCAGCCGGCGATGGCAGGCGGACAGGCTCAGCCCCACCTTCTGGGCCAGGACGGTCGCACTCATGCGCCCGTCCTCCTGCAGCAGGGAGAGGATCTCCCGGTTGATCGCGTCCATGCCGAGAATCCTCCCGTTCAACCCCCGGATCTACACAACACATCGAAGCACATTTCGCGCGATCCTCCGTACGATCTCCGGCAGAACGGTCGAATGGAAGGACGAGCGCGATGGATACGGCGTTGATGGCCCAGTTCTGGCTGGTGGCCCTGCTGCTGGCACTGACCCCCGGCGCCGACTGGGCCTACGCGATCTCGGCCGGTCTGCGCGCCCGCTCCGTGGTGCCCTCCGTGGCCGGCATGGCCTCCGGCTACGCGCTCGTGGTCACCATCGTCGCGGTCGGGGCCGGCGCGGTGGTCACCGCGTACCCGGTGACGCTGACCGCCCTGACCGTCATCGGCTCGATGTACCTGCTCTACCTGGGCGTCTCCACGCTCACGGCCCAGGCCCCGCCGATCACCGCCAGCGACCAGCCCCTCGGCACCGGCCCGTTGTCCCAGTTCGTCCGCGGTGCCGGGATCAGCGGGATCAATCCCAAGGGCCTGCTGTTGCTGCTGGCCTTGCTGCCCCAGTTCACCTCCGCCTCCGGCGCCTGGTCCTCCACGGCCCAGATGTTCACCCTCGGCAGCCTGCACGTGGCCAACTGCGCGGTGATCTACCTCGGGGTGGCCCTGCTCGCCAGGCAGCTGCTGGGCTCGCGCCCGCGGGCGAGCAACGCCGTGGTCAAGGTCTCCGGGGTCCTGATGGTCCTGATCGGCACCGGCATCCTCGTGGAGCAGGGGATTGCCCTGTTCTGAACCGCCTCGCAGCGACCACCCAGCAACGGTCGATACCCTCGGTCTGCCCACGGGAGATGACCAGGAGGACCCATGCAGCAGCCGACCATGCTCCGCCGCGGACTGCAGGGCGTCGGCGTCATCCTCGTCATCGTCGGCGGCGCGGTCTTCGTGCTGATGCTCGTCCTCGGGCTCGAGGCGTTCCTTGCCCAGTTGCCGGAATCCACCGGGGCGGCGAGCGTGTTCTGGGCCACCGTGGCGCTGGTGATGAAACTGGCCGTGCCGGCACTGCTGGTCTGGATGGGGGTCCGGTGCATCAACCCACCGGACCGCCGCAGGGAGACCTCGTGATCACCAGACCGGACGGTCCGAGGTCCGTGGGCCAGGACGGTAGCAGCCCTCCGCTCACTGGGCCGCGGACCGTCGTGCTGCTGGGGATCGACGGGTCGGGGAAGACGACCACCGCCGTTGCCCTCGCCGCCGCTGAACGGGACGAGGGCCGCAGGGCACTCGTGGTGCGCAACCGTTCCGGCCGCCGGTGGCTGATCCGGGCGGGGCGCCGCGCCGGCACGGAGCTTCCCGTCCGGTGGGCGGACCGGATCGAGACGGCGGTGCGCACCTGCAACGTCGCACTCTCCCACCTCCGGGCCGCGAGCACCGACGGGCTGGTGGTCATGGACCGCCACCTGGTGTGCCAGCTCGTGCTGAGGCAGGTCCGGGGGCTCCCTCCGGGCCGGGTCCTGCCGTGGCTGTCGGACCGGTTGCTGCGCCGGGCCACCGTGGTCCTCCTGGACGTCCCGGCTGAGACCGCGCACGCACGCATCACGGCCCGCGGCGAGGACGACGAGCACCTGGACTTCCTGCGGGCCTCCCGCGCTGCCTACCTGCGGGGCGCCTCCCGGGGCTGGGCCGTGGTGGACGCCACCGGCCCGACGCGCGAGGTCCTGGGCCGGATCCATCAGGGTGCGGCGCATCGGCCAGCGTGAGCGCCGCTCGGTGCGGGCCGTCCACACCGGGCGTGACGCCGACCCTCCCCGGCCACCGGGACCGACGCCGGCCCTCACCGGCCGCCGGGACCGTCCCGTCCCAGGACTGTCCCGGCACGGTCACCGCTGGTCCGGTGCGCGGCGCCGCAGTAGGTTGTGGGCGTGGCGTCCCGGGACCTGGAGGCCCTGCCCGTGGGGT
>NZ_CALMQR010000041.1:0-4929 GCF_937871995.1 uncultured Citricoccus sp.
CCGTCTCCTCTCGGATCAGGCCGGACCCTCACACACCGTTTTTCTTACAGTCCCGTGTCAGAGGTGTGCTGATTCATTTAAGTGTTGGGTGGGTCTGCTAAGAGTCGGGCCGGCTTCGAGGGCCGGCTTCGAGGGCCGAGACCGGGCGTGGTTCGAGGGCGGCTTGCGGGTGGCTTCAAGGCCCGGTAGCCGGGGTCCTGGGGCCCTCGGGGCATGCCTACAGGGCAATGAGGAGCAGCAAGAGGAACCAGCCGAGCAGTGTGGAGAGAGTCAGTGCGGACAACAGGGCACGCCCTCGGGGAGTGTGCGCCCACCCGGGCACGCGATCTGCGATGGCGTCGGGCAGGGCAGCGTCCAGGCTGTTCTGGACCCAGGCCCGGCGGGCTCGACGTGCACGTCGAGCAGAAACGCGGAGGGACCGTCGGATGCGGCGCAGCATCACAGGCCCCCCGGGAAGAGCTGGTGTCGGTCGGTGGCGGGCCGGCCGAGGTGGTCGAAGGTCCACGCCGCGACCCGGGCCAGCTCCCGGACCCGGGCCCAGTACTGACGGACGGTGTTGAACGCCGTCCCGGTGACAGTGGCCAGCGTGTGCGCGTCCACGGCGATGACGCCGCCAGCCTCCCGTGCCGCGCCGAGGTACGTGGGCGCGTGGCGGCCGATGGTGCTGGGCACGCTGGCCACCGTCGCCACGATCGATGGGGCGTCGCCGGAGGCATCCAGTGCGGCGTGGATGACTTGGGTGAAGGCGATTACGTCCCGAGAGGATGCCCGGAGGACATGTGCCGAGATGCCGATAGCGGCGCTGGCCGCGGTGATGTCTCCGTCGTAGATCAGGTGCAGGCGCAGGAAGTGCTCAACACGGTCTCCGTTCATGCCGAGTGCATCTTGGACGAGGTGCAGCACCCCGAACACCTGCCGAAGCTCGTCGACGGCCTCTACGCGGCCGGTGTCGTCGTCCAGGTGACCGCCCACGGCCGTGTCTCCCCGGGCCGCGGTAAGGACCTCCAAGCTGTCTGCCTTGCCGCCGTTGCACTGGGCTCCGTGGCTGGCCGTCCGTCGGTAGTAGTCGTGGACCCGGCGTCGGGCCACGACGCGGCACAACGTGGGCCAGTCCCCACGCGCCGGGTCGAACGTCACTCGTTGCAGGGAAAGCCAGGTGTCCTGCAGAAGGTCGTCGATGTCGTGCGCGGAGCCGCCGTACTGGCGGACCATGGCCGCGACGACGGGTCGGAGGTGATCGAGGTCTACTTGGGTCGGTGTCATCGAATGGTCTCCTTCCGGATGGCCCGGACGGCGGGCTGGGCGCGTCGGGCGATGCTGAAGTGTTGGCTGGCTGCACGGTCGAGGTCTGGCAGGGCGCGGCTGGGGGTCCAGCAGCCGAGGCCGGTCATGCCGTGCTCGACGAGCGCTTGTGCCTGATCGTGAGTGGCGGAGATGCCAGCCGCGTTGAGGGTGTGGAGCAAGTCACGGGTGCGGTGCTCCAGCGACTGGATCGGCAGTGGGGTAACGGTGGCCAGGAACGGGGGTTGCGTGGTGTTGGGCTCGGAGGTACTCATGCCGCGGATTCCTTTGGTCGCCAACCGGCGAGCTGGGCGGCGGCGACGACTTGGCGGCGCACCGAACAGTCCGGGCCGAGCTCGGCCGCCGCGCGTTCCATCAGGGCGAGGTGTTGCATCGGTCGGGCTTGGAGGTACGAGCTGGCGGCCGCATAGACCTCCGTATCGATCTCGTCTGCCGTCCGTGTGTCGGAAATTTCCGCAGGCGCTGGTGAGGGTGGCTGGGACTCAACCCCTTCCTCCTGGCTGTATTCCTGTCGTGGTTCCTCAGTCCTCTTAGGGGGCAATGGATCGTTGGGGCTCACCCCAATGGATTGTTGGGGTTGGTGCCCCAATAGATCGTTGGGACTGAGGGGCAATGGATCATTGGGGCTGGCGTGCGGACGCGGATCCTGCCGATGGACGACCGACCAGGTGGTAACGGGCCGGCCGGTGCCGTTCCGGGTGATCGTAGGGACAACCGTCAACGCCGGGTTGAGGGCAAGGGCGTACTCCGCTCGGTTGCCCTGACGCGCAATGCCGTTAGGGACGACCGCCCCGGCGCGTTTGAGCTTGGAAATGGCCTGGCGGAAGGACTCTGCCGCGCTGTCCGGGTTCACCTCCGGATCCAGTCCGAGGTGCTCGGCCCCGGCCTGCCAGCCGCCGAAGTAAACCGGCGGGCGACCAGTGTCCAAGGACACCAACGCCATGAAGGTCAGCAGGCGGTGCTCGCGGTGTCCCAAGTGCTTCCAGTTGGCGGAGACCATCAAGGCGTTGGAAGCTCCCATCGGTGGACCTACCGAGGTCTGGGAGACAAGGAGCCGGGTGCGTCGATCAGCCGCTGAAGGTGCAGGGCGCTCACGAGAGCACCCCCAAGACGCCCAGGGCGACAACAACGATGTCAAGGTCATCGCGTAGATCTCGGGCGGCGGCAACGCTGTGTCCACCGGCCGCTTCCTCGGCGACCATCACCTCCACATCACGGTCCGGCGTCCAGATCGAGTACACGGCCCCAGATCGGGGACCGTAAGCGATCGGGCCGCGTGGGTGTACGGTGAAGCCCGCTGGCGGGTCGATACACGGAAGATTGCCCGCGCTAGAATTGGTCATGGATCCTGACTCCCGAATGGTGACTGGTTCCGAAGGGCGTTCGCAGGTCTCCCCAGACAGATGCGAACGCCCTTTCACGTAGGTGTTCCCCCGTTGGCCGCGACTATCGAGGCGCCTCACGCGGGGAACTTCGCTCCCCTCAGGCACTGGCGCTCTCTCCCGTCCTGGTTCGCGTTTGAGCCCTGAGCCACGCCTTCACGTCGCTCCCCCGGTAACTCACATTGCGGCCGATCTTGATGAAGGCTGGACCCTGCCCCACGTATCGCCAATAGGCCAAGGTGTTCACCGTGCTGCCCAGATACTCCGCTGTGGGGCCCGGCTTGTAGAGCTTCTCGTCTTCCATGACTAACCTCCTGAGCGATCATGATGATTGTTTATCTATGATGATTGAAGCTTAGGTAGGCGTCTGAGAGATTGCAAGAGGGCATGTGGGGGATCATCTTGATGTGCCAGAATGGGCGCATGGAAGAGGCCGCATCTAACAAGAGGAATCCGCTCGGGCCTACGGGTCACACGGTGCGGTTGAACATTGCCCGCCTGCGAGGAGGGATGCAGTACAAACAGCTTTCCGAAAAGCTCGCTGAGATTGGGAGGCCAATTCCGCCGCTTGGGTTGCGCCGAATCGAAGACGGCGAACGTCGAGTGGACGTTGACGACCTTGTCGCTCTCGCCGTGGCGCTAGATGTCAATCCGGCGGCACTCCTCCTTCCTAGCGAGGACAGAGGCGTGCCCGTTGAGGTAACTGGGGTTGGCTCGATTGAATTCAAGGAACTCTGGAGATGGTCCGACGGCGTCAAAGCCCTTCGAGACTCCACCGATGCCACAGACAGCGTGATGGAAAATGAACTACGCGGACACCTTGACGATGCATCCTTCCGGAACCGTGTTCGGCCGCCCCTCCAACGGGTGGAAAGTGTGGCGCCCACTTCCTCCAGGACGGGTGAGGTGCGGCGTATAGACATGGTTCTCCGCTCTCTTCGAGAAGCGACGGAGACCATTGAGGAGATGCAACGGGAGGAACCGCCCCAGGAAGCCGAGAACCGTGGCGACGATTGAGGCGTACGAGACGAAGGCAGGGCGCCGCTACCGGGTGCGGTATCGGACACCAGAGCATCGCAGTACAGACAAACGTGGGTTCAGAACAAAGCGGGATGCGGAAGCTTTCGCGGCCACGGTTGAGGTGTCCAAGTTGCGCGGCGAGTTCATCGACGCGGCCGCGTCGAGGACCACGGTGGGCGAATTAGGTCCGGCATGGCTCGGCCGGCAATCGCACCTGAAGCCTTCGGCGTTGCGACCTGTGGAGAGCGCATGGCGAGTCCACGTCGAACCGCGCTGGAGCAGGGTGGCGGTTGCGGATGTGCGGAAGACGGCGGTCCAGCAGTGGGTCGCAGATCTGGGCGGTGCTCGCGGGGCCACGACAGTGATCCGGGCGTACGGCGTACTGGCCGCAATCCTGGATGACGCAGTGGACGATCGCCGGCTGCTGTCGAACCCCGCGCGCGGGGTGAAGCTGCCTCGCAAGGGGAAGAAGCCGCACGTGTACCTGTCCCACCGTCAAGTGCACGACATCGCGGAGGCCTCCAAGCACCCCGTGCTGGTCCTGACGCTGGCCTACTGCGGTCTGCGGTGGGGCGAGGCTGTCGGCCTCCAGGTGAAGCACCTGGACATGCTGCGTCGCCGGATCCTCGTGGAGCGGAACGCCGTCGAGGTCGGCGGGGTGTTCGAGGTCGGCACGCCGAAGGGCCACAAGCATCGGTCAGTGCCGTTCCCTCGATTCCTGGCGGAGAATTTGGCGAAGCTGTGCGAGAGCAAGGGGCCTGACGATCTGGTGTTCCCGGGGCACCACGGCCAGTTTCTGAGACAGCCTCGAGTCCGCGGCGGGGCGGACGCGGAGACACGGGCCCGCGACTCGTGGTTCGCAGCCGCGCTCCAGGATGCCGGGGCGCCACGGGTCACCCCGCACGACCTGCGGCACACAGCAGCATCGTTCGCGGTCTCAGCCGGGGCCAACGTTAAAGCAGTACAGCGCATGCTCGGCCACAGCTCTGCGGCCATGACCTTGGACATCTACGCCGACCTCTTCGATGACGACCTGAATGCCGTCGCTGACCGGCTGGATGAGGTGGTCTCGGAGCAGATTGTGGGCAAAACGTGGGCAAACGCCTGATCTGAGAGCCGACGCAGGCCGCAACTTCCCTGTAACTACGCGGAAGTTGCGGCCTTCTGACGTGGTGCCCCCGGTGGGACTCGAACCCACAACACAGCGATTTTAAGTCGCTCGCCT
>NZ_CALMQR010000042.1:0-5580 GCF_937871995.1 uncultured Citricoccus sp.
CTGTCGGCGGGCCCGACGCCGGCCGGCCCGTGCCGCCGTCGGGCCCGGTACCGGCCCAGCAGCCCGTGCCGCGGCCCGAACAGGTAGACGAGGGCGAACACGGCGCCGTGCACCAGCACCACGAGCCCGCCGGAGGCGGCGTCCAGCCAGTAGCTGAGGTAGATCCCGGCCACCGAGCAGGCCACGGAGAGCACCGGGGCGATCACCAGCATCCGCCCGAAGCGGTCCGTGAGCAGGTACGCGGTGGCACCCGGGATGATCAGCAGCGCCACTACCAGGATCACGCCGACCACCTGCAGGGTCACCACGCAGGTCAGGGCCAGCACGCCGAGCAGCAGCGCGCCCAGCCGGCGCGGGTTCAGCCCGATCGCGTGCGCGTGGGTGGGGTCGAAGGCGTACAGGGTCAGGTCCCGCCGCTTGACCAGCAGCACGGCGAACGCGACGGCGGCGAGCACCCCGATCTGCACCAGCTCGGCGGTGGAGACGCCCAGGATGTTGCCAAAGATGATGTGGTTCAAGTCCGTCTGGCTGGGGGTGACCGAGATCAGCACCAGCCCGAGGGCGAACAGCGTGGTGAAGACGATGCCGATGGCGGCGTCCTCCTTGACCCGGCTGGTGTCCCGCAGTCCCCCGATCAGCGCCACGGCGAGGAAGCCGAAGACCAGGGCGCCCAGGGCGAAGGGCACACCGAGCACGTAGGCGATCACCACCCCGGGCAGCACGGCGTGCGAGACGGCGTCGCCCATGAGGGACCAGCCCACCAGCACCAGCCAGCAGGACAACAGTGAGCAGACCACGGCGGCGATGGCCGCGGTGGCCAGGGCGCGGACCATGAAGTCGTACTGGAGCGGTTCCAGGAGCAGCTCGAGCGGGGTCATGGGGTCTCGATCCGGTCGGGGGCGGCGGGCGCAGCGGGGGTCGCGGAGGGGTCCAGGCCGAAGGCCATCGCCAGCCGTTCCGGCCGCAGGGCCTCGGTCACCGGCCCGTGGAACAGCACCCGGCGCATCAGCAGGATCGCCTCGTCGGCCAGCTCGGGCAGGGCGTGCAGGTCGTGGGTGGAGACCAGGACGGTCCGGCCGTCGTCGGCGAGCTGGCGCAGCAGCTTCACGATCGTGGCCTCGGAGGCCTTGTCCACGCCGGCGAAGGGCTCGTCCAGCAGCAGCACTCGGGCGTCCTGCGCGAGGCCGCGGGCCACGAAGGCCCGCTTGCGCTGGCCCCCCGAGAGCTGGCCGATCTGCCGGTCCGCGTAGTCGGTCAGCTCCACCCGTTCCAGGGCCTGCTCCACGGCGGCCCGGTCGGCCGCCCGCGGCCGCCGGGTGGGGCCGAGGCGTCCGTAGCGGCCCATCATGACCACGTCCCGGACCGAGACGGGGAACGTCCAGTCCACCTCCTCGCTCTGCGGGACGTAACCGATCAGGCCCTGCCGCCGGGCGGTGGCGGGGGAGTGGCCGTCGATGCGGACCTGTCCGCGCTCGGGGCGCAGGCTGCCGATGACGGTCTTGAACAGCGAGGACTTGCCGGAGCCGTTCATCCCGATCAGCCCGGTGACCCGCCCGGGCGCGACGTCGGCGCTGACGCCGTCCAGGGCGAGCACGTTGCCGTACCGCACGACCACGTCGGTGACCTCGATGGCGCCCATCAGCCGGCCTGTCCCGTGAGCCCGGTGACGATGGTGTCCGCGTCGTGCCGGATGAGGTCCAGGTAGGTCGGGACCGGCCCGTCGGGCTCGGAGAGGGAGTCCACGTACAGCGTGCCGCCGTAGACGGCGTCCGTGGCCGCGACCACCTGCTGCATCGGGGCGTCCGAGACCGTCGACTCGCAGAACACCGCTGGGACGTCCTGGTCCCGGACGAACTCGATGGTGTCCGCGATCTGCTGCGGGGTGGCCTGCTGCTCCGCGTTGACCGGCCAGATGTAGCGTTCCTCCAGCCCGGCATCCCGGGCCAGGTAGGAGAACGCCCCCTCGCACGTCACCAGGGCGCGCTGCTGTTCGGGCAGGTGCGCGAGGTCCTCGACGAGGTCGTCCTGGACCTGCTGCAGCTGCGCCTTGTAGTCCTCCCCGTTGGCGGCGAAGTCCACGGCGTGCTCGGGGGCGAGGTCGCTGAACGAGGCGACCATGGTGTCCACGTAGGACTGCACGTTCTGCGGGCTCATCCAGGCATGCGGGTTCGGCAGGCCGGCGTAGGCGTCCCCGGTGATGTCCAGGACCTCCACGCCCTCGGAGACCACCACGTGCGGCACGCCGGCCTGGTCCGAGAACTGCTCGAACCAGAGCTCCAGGTTCAGGCCGTTGTCCAGGATCAGGTCCGCCTCGGAGGCCTTGGCCACGTCCCGGGGCGTCGGTTCGTACCCGTGGATCTCCGCCCCGACCTTGGTGATCGACTCCACCCGCAGGTGCTCCCCGGCCACGTTCCGGGCGATGTCCGCCAGCACGGTGAACGTGGTCAGGACCATGGGGGCGTCCGGGTCCGCGCCCTGGGCCCCGTTGCCGCCGTCACCGTCCGTCCCGGCCGGCCCCGAGCACCCCGTCAGTCCCAGGGTGGCTGCCGTCAGGGCGGCGGCCAGGACCGTCGCCCATCGTCTGTGTCGCGCCATCGCGACTCCCTCCATCACGCATTCCCGCAAATGTTCGCCTTGACGAACAAAAAAGAGGATAGCAGCGAACTTGAGCGGAGCGGCAGGGTTGGAGTGCCGTCCCGGGCGGGTGGGCGCCACTGGCCGGAGCGGGTTCCTGCCCACCTGCGGCGACTCGGTCTCGCCGTCAGGGGCGCGGCTGGGGCAAGGGGATCCGGCCTATGCTGTGTCAATCGTCACATGCCAGCCCCCGCGGTCGCGAAGGAGCAATCATGAGCACTGGGTCCCCCCGCTGCGAGGTCCAGCTCGAGAACGACCACTTCCGCGTGACGAAGTGGACGCTCGAACCCGGACAGACCATCCCCATGCACCGGCATGACCACGAGTACGTGGTGATTCCCCTCGTCTCCCGCACCATGCACGTGACGAACGCCGACGGCAGCGAGGTGGTGGCCGAACTCGTGACCGGGCAGAGTTACACCCGGCCCGCCGGCACCGAGCATCGGGTGGAGAACCGGGAGGCGTCAGACGCGGTCGTCTTCGTCGAGGTGGAGCACCTGTAAGGGGCCACCGATCATGACGTGGCGTCCATGATGCGAGGAGTCACCGCCGCGCCGCGTCCTGGAACATCGCCAGCCGCAGGGTCCGGGCGGTGGTCATGTGTGCCCGCATGGCCTCGCGTGCCGCCTCGCCGTCCTGGGCGCGGATGCGGTCCACGATGTGCTCGTGCTCGTCCAGGGCCTGGTCCCAGCGTCCGGGCCGGGTGAGGGTGGAGACGGGGGCGTGGATCTGGTGGGTGGCCAGCCGGTCCAGCAGGTCCTTGAGCACCGGGTTCCGCGTGGCCGACCACAGGGCCTCGTGGAACTCGACGTTGGTGGTCAGCCGGGTGGCGTTGTCCGGGTCCTGCAGCTCGCGGTCCCGGGACAGCAGTGCGTCCAGGCGCACCAGGTCCATCTCGGTGCGGGCGCTCGCCGCCTCGAAGGCGGCCTGTCCCTCGAGCAGGATGCGCAGGTCGTACACCTGCATCAGTTCCTCGGGGTCGAGCCGGCGCACCTGCAGCCCGCGAACGCCGCGCTCGAGCAGGCCCTCCTGTTGCAGCCGGCCCAGCGCCTCGCGCACCGGGGTGCGGGAGACCCCGAAGCGCTCCGCCAGGCTAACCTCGCGGAAGGGCGTGCCGGGTTCGTGTGCGCCGTGCAGGATCTCGGCCTTGAGCGCGGCATGGATCGCGGTCGCGTCCACCTTCACGGCCATCGGCTGTCCTTCCTGCTGGTCTGCTACGGCTCTCTGCCGTCTCGATGCGGCATCGATCTCGGACGAGTCCCGTCCCCGCCCGGCGGGGCAGGGACGGGACTGGCGCTGGGTCCTCACCGGCCGGCGTCGGGCCTCAGGGGCGCGACGCCGGCCGGGACGTCACGCTGTCAGGCCAGCGTACCGGCGCGGCGGCCGAAGACGACGCCGGCCGCCAGGCCCGAGCCGCCGGGGTAGTTGGCCGAGAACAGCCCGCCGAGCATCTCCCCGCACACGTACAGGCCGGGGATCGGCTCGCCCTGGGCGTCCAGGACGCGGCCGTGGGTGTCCGACTTTAGCCCGCCGAAGGTGAAGGTGATGCCGCAGGTGACGGCGTAGGCGTAGAACGGGCCCTCGGTCAGCGGGGTGGCCCAGTTGGACTTCACCGGGGTGGTCTCGGCTCGCCGGCCGTCCTTGACGGTCGGGTCCCACGGCACGGAGGTGTCGATCGAGGCGTTGTAGTCCGCAACCGTGGCGGCCAGGGACTGCGGGTCCACGCCGATCCTGGCGGCGAGCTCCTCGAGGGTGTCGGCCTGCTCCACGGAGATGCCGGGCATGTCGTACTCCTCGGTGCGCAGCATGGCCCGCAGGTTCGCGTCGAAGACCTGGTAGGCCACCGAACCGGGCTGCTTGAGGATCTCCCGGCCGAACTTGGCGTAGGTGTAGTTGCGGAAGTCCTCGCCCTCGTCCACGAAGCGCTGGCCCTCGGTGTTGACGATGATGCCCAGGAAGTAGGACTGGCGGGTCAGCCGGTTGGTCAGCTCGCGGTTGGACTCATTGTCCGGATTGAACGCGTCCCACTGGGTGGAGTGGCAGGTGGACCAGTCGCCGGCCTTCTGGGCGCCGATGGCCAGTCCGGCGGCGATCATGTCCCCGTTGTTGAACCGGGTGCCCCGGACCTTGGCGTTCTCCCAGCCCTCACCGAGGTGCTCGCGGCGCCACTCGGCGCTGGACTCGAAGCCGCCGGCGCCCAGGACCACGGACTCGGCGCGCAGTTCGGTCACGGTGCCGTCCTGCTGGCGGACCTCCACCCCACGCACCCGGCCGTCCTCCACGATCAGACCGGACACGTCCTGGCCGAAGCGGACCTCGGTGCCCAGCCTCTCGGCCACGGCGAGGTGATCGTGCATCAGGCCCTCGCCGCCGCCGACGTTGCCCACGTGCAGCCCGCCCCAGAACAGGTAGGAGCCGTCCTCGCGCTGGTAGGCCTGGCGCTCGTACATCAGGCGGTACTTCAGGCCCAGGGACTTCAGCCAGCGCAGGTTCGGGGCGGCCTCGTGGACCAGGGCCTCGGTCAGGTCCGGGTCGTTGCGGCCCTCGGTGACACGGACCAGGTCCGCGGTGTAGTCCTCGGGGGAGTACGGCGGCACCACGGTGGCCGCGTGGCGCTCGTCCGGCTCGACGAGGTCGGCCAGGTCCTCCAGGCCGCCGTGAGAGATGCGGGTGGCGCCGGCGGTGTAGTAGCTGTTGCCGCCGAACTCGTCCTGCGGTGCCTTCTCCAGCAGCAGCACCTTCCGGCCGCGCACGGCGGCGGCGTGGGCGGCGGTGAAGGCGGCGTTGCCCCCGCCGACGACGATGACGTCGGCGTCCAGGGCGTGCTGGCCCTCGCGGGTGGTCTCGGGTGCGGAGGTGGTCATGGGGTGCCTTCCGGTGGTGGCGCGTCACGCCGTCGTCGATTGCTGTGCACGAATGTATACACTCGTGCACAGTGGCGTCAAG
>NZ_CALMQR010000043.1:0-4483 GCF_937871995.1 uncultured Citricoccus sp.
CCCAGCCCGCCAGGTCCCGCCACGGCACCTGCACCTGCACCCGCCAGCCGGGCCGCACCGCCGCGGCGAGCTCCGCGGGGGTGTAGCTGCGCCGGATCGAGGCCAGCCCGTCGGCGCGGATGTACGAACGGGGGAAGAACGGGAGCGTGCCGGCGGAGAACAGCGCATAGGCGGCCGGGGCGCGGCGGATGTCGCTGTGGACCGCCCGGACGGTGGCCAGCGCCTCGGAGTCGGCCAGCACCGCGTCGAGCTGGGCGGGGTCCAGGTGGTGCAGCAGGTGGTTGGAGATCACGACGTCGAACCGCCGGCCCTCCCGGACCAGGTCGCCGCTCAGGGCCCGCAGGATCTCCAGCCCCTCCTCCGGCCGGCGCGCGCTCGCCCAGGCGTGCGCCCGCGCGTCGGGGTCCACGGCGGTGACGCGCACGGTGAACCCGTCCCGGCGGGCCCGGTGCAGCAGGGCCCGGGCCACGTCCCCGCCCCCGGCGCCGATGTCCAGGACGGTGACCGGCACGGCGCCCCGGTCCGGCGCCGCTGCCCCGCCGGTCCGGGCCGCCGCCTCGGCCAGGGCCGGGCGGATCAGGGTGCGGTAGGTGAGCTGCCAGCCGGCCACGACCGTGTTGACGGCCCGGAACCCCGAGTAGGTGCGGTGCAGGGCGGCCAGGTCGCAGTCGGGGCTGTCCATCTGCTCGGGCACCTCGGGGCGGCGGACGGAGAGGTCCGGCACGCCCGGCAGCGTGATCCTCCGGTGCGCGGACGCGGCGCTCATGCCCGGGTCATCAGGGCCGACTCCACGGTCAGGCCGGGGCCGAAGGCCATCGCGCAGACCCGCTCCCCCGCCTCACCGGGGGAGTCCATGATCTGCTGCAGCACGAACATCACGGTGGCCGAGGACATGTTCCCGAAGTCGCGCAGCACCTCGCGGGCCGGGCACAGCTGCTCCACGCTGAGCCCCAGCCGGGCCTGGACCTTGTCCAGGATGGACCGGCCACCGGGGTGGATGGCCCAGTGCTCCAGCTCCGCGTAGGGGCGGGCGGCCAAGTCCGGATCGGTGGCCAGCAGCGGCTCCAGGGCGGAGGTGATGTGCTCGTCGATGATGTGCGGGACGTAGGTGCCCAGGATCATCTCGAAGCCGTTGTCCCCGATGTTCCAGGCCATGGCCTCCTCCCCCACCGGGGTCAGTACCGTGGCGAAGGCGTCCAGGCGCAGCCCGCGCGGCCGCGACGGGCCGGAGCCGCCGGTCTCGGTGGGCCCCGAGGTGGCTGAGGTGTCTGCGGTGGCTGCGGTGGCTGCGGTGTCCGCCGTGACCACCGCGGCGGCCGCGCCGTCCGAGAACAGGGACGCCCCCACGATCGTGTCCTGGTCATTGCCCAGCCGCACGTGCAGCGTGCACAGCTCCACGCTCACCACCAGCACGACGGCGGACGGGTCCGCCTCGCAGACCGCCGCGGCTTCGCGCAGGGCCGGCAGGGCGGCGTAGCAGCCCATGAAGCCGATGTGGGTCCTCTTGGTGGTGGCGGGCAGCCCGAGCCGGCGCACCAGCTGGTAGTCCGGGCCCGGGGAGAAGAACCCGGTGCAGGAGACGGTGATGACGTGCGTGACGTCCTCGGGCCCCAGGTCCGGACAGGACTGCAGCGCACCGCGGCCGGCCTCCTCGTAGAGGTCCGCGGCGTGCTGGGTGTAGACGAGGTTGCGGGTGCCCGTGCTGGGATTGAGCACGTGGCCGGTGGCCGGGTCGAAGAAGGTGCCGATCGGCCCGCTGGCGCCCCGGCCGGCGTCGCGCCAGTCCTCCACCACGGTGTGCCGCCGCTCGATGCCCGAGGCGTTGAACGCGGCCGGGACCAGCCGCTGCCCCAGCCGGTTCAGTCCGGGCTGGGCGACCAGCACGTCCCGGACCATCTCCTGTTCCAGCACGATGGGCGGGACGGCGGTGTGCAGGGACCGGATCAGAGCAGGCATGCCTCATCGTGACAGCCCTCACGCCTCGGGCACAACCACCGCGTACGAACCACCCGGACGCGTAGCCCGCCCGAACGGCCCGCAGGCGCAGCCCGGGCGACCGTTGCGCAGGAACGTCCCGGCGGGAGGCCGGTCAGAGCCCGTAGTGGCGGGCGGCCTCCAGGGCCTCCTCGGCCGTCGAGGCCCCGAGCTTGGCGTAGAGACTGCGCAACTGCCCCTTGATGGTGTTCTCCGCACGGAAGGTCGAGGTGGCCATCTGCTTGCGGGTCATGCCCTCCCGCAGCATCCGCAGCACCTCCTGCTCGCGCGGTGTCAGCTCCGGGACGACCTCCTGGTCGGCCCCGGCGGGGTTGGTCACGGCGGCGATCCGGGCGGCCTCGTCGTCGTCGATCATGCCGAGGCGGGCGAAGACCGGTGTCCAGCCGAAGGGATGGAAGTAGGCCAGGTCCGCCAGTTCGGCACCCTGGCGGGCGATGAGGGGCAGCTGGCGCAACACGGACTCGTCCGCCGTGTCCGGCGTGGCCTGGGCCCGGGCGATGACCTCGGCCAGGTCCGCCAGGGCGCGGTGCCGCATGTTGGTGCGCTCCGGCTCGTGCAGGGCCCGCAGCGCTCCGTCGAAGTCCTGCTTCCACAGGCAGCGCATGGCCTCGAGGTTGGCGAGCATCGGGTTGTGGTCCCAGTCCGGCACCGCCCCGCCGCGACCGCCGACGAGCGTGGCCAGGTTCGAGACCTCGCGGAGGAGCCGGTCCGCCAGCGGCGCCCGGCAGGCGTAGGGCCGCTGCTGCCGCCACTCCTCGATCCGGTGTTCGGCCTCCCCCAGGCGCCCGTCCAGCGTGAGGCAGTACGCGATGGCGCTGGCGTGAGCGGCCCAGAACTCGTTGGAATCCGGCTCGAACGGGAGCTCTGCCAGCAGCTGCCGGGCCGTGTCGTGCTCGAGTTCGGCCGTCGCCACGTGGATCCGGGCCAGGATGGCCGCACGGGCCAGCATGGGACGGCCCCACCGCACGGCGGCGAGCGGTTCGTCCACCTTCTCGAGCCACCGCCGGGTCTGGTACAGGTTGCCCATGTGCGCCGAGAGCAGCGCGAGCTTGCCGGCGGCATCGGCCTTGACGAAGTCCACCTCACCGCTGCTGCCCCAGAAATAGGCGGCCTCATAGGCTGCCTTCGCCTCCACCTGCCGATCGGCCAGGTGCAGCGCGATGCCGGCCTGCAGGTCGGCGAATCCCGCGACCGCGGGGCGGACCCTCAGGCTGTCCACGGCGGCGTCCACCGTCGCCCGGACCCGCTGTGCCGCCTCGGCCGCCTCCGCGAAGTGCCCGGACAGCCGCAGGTGCGCCAGTTCGGCGATGCCCAGGGTCAGCGTCCTGCGGTCCGGCTCGAGCGGCATCCGCGCCGTGCGGACCCGCAGGCGTTGCGCGGTCTCGTCCCGGGCGTAGTCCGGCCTCGTGACGGCCGGCATGAAGTCCATGCCGTCGGCCCGGGTCACGGCCATGAGCCGGGAGACGATCCCGGTCGCACCGAGACCGGAGATGACGTGGCTGGGCAGCCGGCCGACGGCCTGTGCGAGCATCGGTGCGTTCCGCATGTACAGGTCCACCCAGTGGTCCAGGATGAGCCCCTCCAGGCGTTTCCACGCCCGGTCCCGCAATGCCGTCTCGACGGCGGTCTCCACCCCCACGTTCAGGGTGGTGGCGTCGACCGCGGCCTCGCCGAGCTCGCGGGCCCGCTGCGGGTCCGCGTCGATGACCGACATCTGCAGCGCCTCCCGGACGAGCGTCGACATCCGCCGCTGACCGTCCGAGCATCGCACCACCAACCCCAGCTCCTGCAACTGCTGCAGTGAGGGCCCCGCGCCGGGCCCCGCGGGGTGGGCGCTGAACGCCGCCAGGATCTCCTCCGTGAACTCGGGCAGGAACGCCGCCATCTGCACGACCTCCCGGTCCTCGCGCCCACCGAGCCAGCGCATCAGCGAGGACATGACCGCCAGCTTCGCCGCGTGGTTGCCCAGCGGGTCGTCCAGGAGGATCCGCACCGCCCGCAGCCAGCCGCCGGTCCGGGTGTGGATCTGCAGCGGCGTCAGCGGCTTCGGCGAGTGGCCGTTGGTGGCCGCCCGCCGGGCCAGCTGCGCGGACGCCTGGCCCCTCAGGGGGACCTGGACCGGCACGCCGGCCGGCTGGCGCGCCGGATCGGGGGCACCGTAGGCCTCGATCTCGTCCACGGTCAGCAGCACGTCGTCCGGTCCCGCCAGCCGTGTGGGGAAGGCGGCCGCGAGCGCGGCCACGGGCACCTCGTGCCCCCCGACGACGGCGACCCGGCCGCCGTCGGGATCGTCCAGGAGGGAGCCCACCCGGTCGATGAACGCCTGCACCTCACCGCCGGACTGCTCCCAGGAGAAGATGCGCCGGCGCACCTCCGGGCCGTACAGCTCCCCCAACGGGCCGTGTGCGGCACCCCGTGCCGGAGCGACACCCGGTGCCGGAGCGACACCCGGTGCCGGAGCGACACCCGGTGCCGGAGCGACACCCGG
>NZ_CALMQR010000044.1:0-32269 GCF_937871995.1 uncultured Citricoccus sp.
GCGCTGGCGGGCCGGGGTGCCGCCGTCGCGCAGGAGGTGTTCCACGGAGGCCAGCTCCGCGGCGCACCCCAGCCGCTCGGCCACCGGGGCCAGGCGAACCAGCTCCGCGCGCAGGTGGTCGGTCACGAGCATCTCGTCCCCGGCGGCGTTGAGGATGATGATGGCGTCCAGCCCGTAGCGGGCGGCGCGCCACTTGTTCTCCTGCACGTGCCACGGGGGCATGGTGGGGATGGTGCCCCCGGCATCGAGGGTGTCCGAGAAGTCCTGCACCAGGCACTGCGTCAGGGCGGCGATCGGGGCGATCTCCTCGAGCGTGGCCACGCCGTCACAGACCCGCATCTCGACCGTGCCCAGCCGGGGCACGGCGCGCACGTCCCAGCGGCACTCGGTGACGTCGTCGATCACGCCGGTGTGCGTCAGGTCCGCCACGCACCGCTCGAACCCGGCCCAGTCCGCGAACTGGAACGGCAGGCCCGCGGTGGGCAGCTGCTGGAACATCAGGGTGCGCTGGGACTGGTAGCCGGTGTCCACGCCGGCCCAGAACGGGCTCGAGGCGGACAGCGCCAGGAAGTGCGGCACGTAGTTGACCAGGCCGTCCACCACGGGCATCGCCTTGGTCACGTCGTCCAGGCCCACGTGCACGTGCACCCCGTAGATCAGCATCTGCCGGCCCCACCACTGGGTGCGGTCGATCAGCTTGCCGTAGCGGTCCGCCGGGGTCACGGGTTCGTCCGTGGGCTGGGCGAACGGGTGGGAGCCCTGGCAGTACAGCTCCACGCCCATCGGTCCCGTCACCTCGCGCAGCTTCCGCGCGTACTGGCGCAACTGGCCGACGGCCTCGTTCACCGTGGTGCACACGTCCGTGACCAGCTCCACGGTGTTCAGCAGCAGCTCCGGCTTGATGTGCGGGTGCTCCTGGCCCAGGTGCAGTCCCGCCTGGTCCGCGACGCCGGCCAGCACCTCCTCGGCGACCGGCCGCAGGGTGCCGTCGTGGGCGTCGACGAGCGCGAGCTCCCACTCCACGCCGAGGGTCGACTGCGCTGAGCGTGCGAAGGGCAGGTGCATGGTGGTTCCTGTCAGGTGCTGACGGCGGGCAGTAGTCATCCTAGGGGCGTGCGCAGGGGTTCCGGTCATCACCGGTCCCCGGCCCGGGATCCCTAGCATGGAGGGGTGATCACCGCACCGCAGTCCCCGACCGCCCCACGACCGCCCGCACGGATCCGGGGCCCGCGCGCCCTGGCCGTGGCCGGCGTCGTCCTGCTCGCCGTCACGGCGTGCACCACCCCGCCGGGGGGTGGACCGGACGAGCCCGGACCGGACGGGACCGGGACGACGCCACCGGAGGACGCGGCGACGGCCGAGCCGGAGCAGAGCGCGCTGCAGGTGGCCCTGGGCGGTCCCGGTCCGGACCTCGAGGAGGCGGCTGTTGAGGCGGTCGCCGGCATGAGCGTGGAGGACCAGGCCGGACAGGTCCTGGTCGGCCAGCTGGGCGCGGCGGGGACGGACCCGGCCTCCCTGAAGGACCTGCACCTCGGCGGGGTGATCGTCATGGGCGACGCCGTGCCGGTGGCCGCCGACGGCACCCACGACGTGACGGCGCTCGCCGGACGGCTGGACGACACCCGGGAGGCCCTGAGCGAGGGGCGGGAACACGGCGGCATCATCAGCGTGGACCAGGAGGGCGGACTGGTGGCGCGCGTCCAGGAGCCCCTGGTCGAGTGGCCCACCCCCATGAGCTACGGTGCCGGGGCCGCCGGGCAGGCGGACGCCACCCGGCTCGCCCGGGACGGCCACGCCCTGATGGCCCGGGACCTGGCGGAGCTGGGATTCACCGTGGACTTCGCGCCCAGCGTGGACGTGACCATCGGGGCCGAGGACCCCGCCATCGGCGCCCGGTCCTTCTCCGGCGACCCGCAGGTGGTCGCCGACCTCGGCGCCGCCGCCAGCGCCGGCCTGCTGGGCGCCGGAATGCTGCCGGCGCCGAAGCACTTCCCGGGCCATGGCTCCGTCACGGACGACTCGCACGTGACCGCCCCGGTCCAGGACGCCGCCGTGGCGGACCTGGACCAGCGCGACTGGCTGCCCTTCCGCGAGCTGGTCTCCGGCGGGCAGTACACGCCGATGGTCATGATGGGGCACGTCATCGTCCCGGAGCTGGAACCGGACGTGCCGTCGTCGGTGTCCGCACCCGCCTACGAGGCGCTCCGCGGGCTCGGGGCGAGCCCGGACGGCACCGGGGCCCGCTCGGAGGAGGGCTACGACGGCGTCGTGGTCACCGACGCACTCAACATGGGCGCGCTCGTGGAACGGTACGGCGCGAACGAGGCGCCCGTGCGGGCGCTCGCGGCCGGGGCCGACCTGCTGCTGATGCCCTCCTCGGTGCCGGGGGCCCGGGACGCGATCATCGAGGCGGTGGAGTCCGGCGAGGTGCCCCGGGACCGGCTCGAGGAGGCGGCACGGCGCGTGGTGACGATGCTGATGTGGCGGGACCGGCTGGGCCAGGAGCTCGAGGCGGCCACGCCCGAGGAGCTCTCCGCGGTGGGGTCACCGTACGGGACCGAGGCGGACGGGACCGGGAACGACGGGACCGGGGACGACGGGACCGGGGACGACGAGGCCAGGGCAGAGGCGGCCCAGGCCTCCCGGGCGGTCTCCGCCGCGGCGGTCACGGTGGTCGAGGGCACGTGCGGCGAGGCTCTCCTCGGGGACTCGCTGCAGGTCACCGGGGGAGACGCCAGGGACCGCGCGCGCCTGACGGAGGCCGCCCGGGCCGCGGGGCTGACGGTGGGCTCGGGGCCCGTGGTGAACCTGGTGGGCACGGCCCGCGGCGCGGGGCGGGGGGACGTGGTGGTCGCCTTGGACGCGCCCTTCGGTCTGGCATCCTCCGCCGTACCGGACGAGGGGGCGCTGATCGCCCTCTACGGCCGCACTCCCGGGGCCTTCGAGGCACTCGTGGACGTGCTCACCGGCACGGCCGAGGCCCCCGGGGCGCTGCCCGTGGACGTGGGGGAGTGGCCGGCCGGGACGGGGTGCTGAGGCGGGCTGCGAACCGCCGGGCACGTCAGCGCGCCTATGATCCGCGACACATTTGTGAATAACGGCCTGTCCGAGTGATCTATTCGTCTAAGGTAAGCCTTACCAAAGCAGGATCCGAGCGGCAGTGAGGCCGTCGGACTTCCCTAGGAGAACCTACGCATGAAGATCAAGAACCGCCGCCTCGGGTTGGTTGCCCTCGTCTCGACCGCGGCGTTCGCGCTGACCGCCTGTGGAGGCGCCACGTCCGGCTCCACCGAGTCCTCCGCCCCGGCCGCTGCCTCTGCCTCGGCGTCCTCGTCGACCTCGGCCGAGGCCGGTCCGCAGGAGGTCACCGACATGGCCGGTGACACGGTGACGGTCCAGATGCCCGCCGAGAGCATCGTGGCCACGGACAACCGGATCTTCCGCACGCTGGACGACTGGGGCGTCGAGCTCGCCGCCGGCCCCCTGCCGCTGATGGACAAGGAGATCGTCTCCTACCCCACCACCGAGGGCGTCATCGACCTGGGCAGCCACCGCGAGCCCAACATGGAGGGCTTCGTCGAGGCCCAGCCCGACCTCGTCCTGAACGGCCAGCGCTTCAGCGACCTCAAGGGTGACATCGCCGGGCTGATCCCCGAGGACGCCGCCCTGGTGGACACCAACGTCACGGAGGGCAAGCCGCTCGACGAGGAGCTGCGCCGCCTGACCACCCTGCTCGGCGACGTCTTCGGCCAGCAGGCCGAGGCCGAGACCCTCATCTCCGACTTCGACGCCTCCATCGAGCGCGCCAAGGAGGCCTACCCCGCCGAGGAGACCGTCGTGGGGCTGATCGCCTCCGGCGGCGACCTGTCCTACGCCGCCCCCTCCACCGGCCGCGCCATCGGCCCGGTGTTCGACATGCTCGACCTCAAGCCCGCCCTGGACCGCGAGGGCTCCACCAACCACCAGGGTGACGACATCTCGGTCGAGGCCATTGCCGAGGCCAACCCGGACTGGCTGATCGTCATGGACCGCGACGCCGCCACCGCCGGTCGCAACGGCGAGGAGTTCACCCCGGCCGCCGAGCTGATCGAGGGCTCCGAGGCGCTCAAGGACGTGACCGCCGTCAAGGAGGGCAACATCGTCTACATGCCCGAGAACTTCTACGTGGTCGAGGACATCCAGAACTACACCACCTTCCTCACCGACCTCGCGGACGCCTTCGAGGGCAAGTAACCATCGCGTGGTGACCGGTCCCACCGGCCCGAGCGCCCCGCGGTGATCGCGAGGGGCGCCCTGTGGTGGGACCTCACCCGCAGCACGGCCCGGATGCGGCCGGCAGGGTTCACCCTGCCGGATCGACGCATCCGGGCTGTGCCACGATCTGGGGACCCCGGTCTGCACCGGGCCCCGTGGACAGGACGAACCGTGACCACTGCCTACGAGCATCCGGATCCCGAGGCGCAACCGGCGCCCCTGGGGGCGGGCTACCAGACCGCCAACCCCGGGGGGACCGAGGGGCTGCCCGAGGAGGGCGCCCGTCCTCTGGACGGCCGCTGGCGTACCGCCTGGCCCCTGCTGGCCGGCATCGTCCTGACGCTGGGGCTGGTCCTGGTCTCCCTGTTCGTGGGGGTCTACGACATCACCACCGCGGACGGGGGGTGGGAGATGTTCTTCATCACGCGCGTGCCCCGGACCATCGCCCTGGTCCTGGCCGGCGCCGCGATGGCCATGTCCGGGCTCGTCATGCAGCTCATGACCCAGAACCGTTTCGTGGAGCCCACCACCACCGGCACCACCGAGTGGGCCGGGCTGGGGCTGCTGCTGACGATGATCGTGATCCCCAACGCGACCATCATGGACCGGATGGTCGGCGCCATCCTGTTCTCGTTCGTCGGCACTGTGGTCTTCTTCCTCTTCCTGCAGCGGGTGACGCTGAAGTCCTCGCTGATCGTGCCGATCATCGGCATCATGCTGGGCGCCGTCGTGGGCGCCCTGTCCACCTACGTGGCGCTGCAGACCGAGATGCTCCAGCAACTGGGCATCTGGTTCGCCGGCAGCTTCACCGGCGTGGTGCGGGGCCGGTACGAGCTGCTGTTCATCGTGCTGGCCGTGGCCGTGCTCGTCTTCGTCCTCGCCGACCGGTTCACGGTCGCCGGCCTCGGCCGGGACGTCGCCACCAACGTCGGGCTCAACTACACCGCGGTGCTGCTGACCGGCGTCTCGATGATCGCGATCGTCACCGGAGTGGTCACGGTGGTGATCGGGGCCCTGCCCTTCCTGGGCCTGATCGTGCCCAACGTGGTCTCCCTGTTCCGGGGGGACAACCTGCGCACCAACCTGCCCTGGGTCTGCCTCGTGGGCATCTGGGTGGTCACCGTCTGCGACATCATCGGCCGGACCGTCATCATGCCCTTCGAGGTCCCGGTCTCCCTCATCCTCGGCGTGGTCGGCGCCGTCGTCTTCATCGGCCTGCTCGTCAGGAGGCGCAAGCATGTCTGAGCTCAGCATCCCCGCGGTCACCCCCGCCCCGTTCACCGGGTACCCGCGCCGGGGCACGACGCCGGAACTCACCGCGGCCGGTCCGGTCGCCGACCCGGTCGCGCGCGCCGGTGGGATGGGCACGGGCCGGCCGGCCGCCGTCGGGCCCGCCCGGACCACCCCGCCGGGCCGGAAGACACCGCCGGGTCGGACCACCCCGCCGGGTGGCCCCGCCCGGACCACCCCGTCCCCGCGGCACTCCGGGCCCTTCGGCTCCCGGAGGGCGAAGGTGCGCTACCTCGCCCTGGTGGGCGGGCTCGTGGTGGCCGCCGCCCTGTTCACGCTCGGCAACCTGGCCTATGACAACCCGATGGAGTTCGGCTCCCGGGGCTTCTGGCTGATCGCGCAGATGCGGGTGGAGAGCATCGTGGTGATGCTCGTGGTGGCCGCGTGCCAGGCGTTCGCCACCGTGAGTTTCCAGACGGCCACCAACAACCGCATCATCACCCCGTCGATCATGGGCTTCGAGTCGCTGTTCGTCCTGGTGCAGACGGCCGCCGTGTTCTTCTTCGGCGTGGCCGGCGTGACCATGGTGGTCGGCGTGGGGCAGTTCTTCCTGCAGGCCGGACTGATGGTGGCCTTCGCGGTGCTGCTCTACAGCTGGCTGCTGTCCGGGCGCTTCGGGAACATGCACATCATGCTCCTGGTCGGCGTGGTCCTCGGCGGCGGCATGGGCGCCCTGTCCACCTTCATGCAGCGCGTGCTGGACCCCAACGAGTTCGACGTGCTGACCGCCCGGTTGTTCGGCAACATCTCCAACGCCCAGGGCGAGTACCTGCCCTATGCGATCCCGATCGTGCTGGTGTGCGCCGGGCTGCTCTGGAGCCGGGCGCACCGGCTGAACGTCCTGGCGCTGGGCAGGGACGCCACGAACAACCTGGGCCTGAACCACCGGCGCGAGACGATGATCGTGCTGACGCTGGTCTCGATCCTCATGGCCATGACCACCTCGCTGGTGGGCCCCATGACCTTCCTGGGGTTCCTCGTGGCCACGCTGGCCTACCAGTTCACGGACACCTACGACCACCGGCTGGTCCTGCCCGTGTCCTTCCTCATCGGCTACACCGTGCTCTCCGGGGCCTACTTCGTGCTGCGGAACATCTTCTACGCGGCCGGTGCCGTGACCATCATCATCGAACTCGTCGGGGGACTCGTGTTCCTCATCGTCATCCTCAGGAAGGGCCGGTTGTGATCACCCTCGAAGGCGTCACGAAGCACTACGGCGAGGAGGCCACGATCGGGCCGATCTCGGTCGAGCTCCCGGCGGGGGGCATCACGGCCCTCGTGGGTCCCAACGGGGCCGGCAAGTCCACCATCCTCACCATGATCGGCCGGCTGCTGCAGGTGGACGAGGGGCGGATCGAGGTGGCCGGCCAGGACATCATCAACACCCCGTCCAAGGCCGTGGCCAGGATCCTGTCCATCCTCCGCCAGGAGAACCACTTCATCACCCGGCTGACCGTGCGCCAGCTCGTGGGCTTCGGACGGTTCCCGTACTCCAAGGGGCGGCTGACGCAGGAGGACGAGCACCACATCTCCGAGGCCATCGACTTCCTGAACCTCGGACCGCTGGAGAACCGCTACCTCGACCAGCTCTCCGGTGGCCAGCGCCAGCGCGCCTACGTGGCCATGGTGCTGGCCCAGAACACCGACTACGTGCTGCTGGACGAGCCGCTGAACAACCTGGACATGCAGCACTCCGTGCAGATGATGAAGCAGCTGCGGCGGGCCGCGGACGAGCTGGGCCGCACCGTGGTGATCGTGCTGCACGACATCAACTTCGCCGCCCGCTACGCCGACTGGATCCTGGCGCTCAACGACGGCCAGGTCACCGAGTTCGGCCCGCCCGCGGAGATCATCACCAACGAGGTCCTCACCCGGGTGTTCAATACCCCGGTCTCGGTCATCGACGGTCCGGAGAGCCGCCTGGCGGTCTACTACTGATCGACACCGGCGGCCGGGCTGGCGAGTCCGAATGAACCATTTCCCGAATTTGCCTATGGCGATTTGACGTATTTAAGAATATCTTAAGGTTCGCCTTGCTTGCGGCTTTCCAGGGTCGGCGTATTCTTAATCCAACGCCCGGGCACCAGCGTCCGAGCTTGGACCGAAGGATGTAGCACCATGACCTCCGCCGTGCGCTCCTGCGCCACCACCGCCTGTTCTTTCAACGCCGAGCACAACTGCAACGCCCTGGCCATCACCGTGGCCGGTTCCGAGTCCCAGCCCACCTGCGGGACCTTCGTGCAGCTGGATGCCCGCCGTCCCGTCACCTCCGAGGCCAGCAGCGTGGGCGCCTGCCACCGCCTGGAATGCACGTTCAACAGCGACCTGATGTGCTCCGCTGAGGGCATCGAGGTCACCGACACCGCCACCTGCGCCACCTACACCGTCGCCTGAGCTGCCGCGCGCAGCCCGGGAGTCCGTGTGCCCACCGTCCCGCGGTGACGCAGTGCCAAGGCCCCGGTCCGGGGAGCAGTCCATGCTCCACGGGCCGGGGCCTTGGCGTGCGGGGCCACAGTGGTGGGCCCGGCGGTTCAGGAGGCGAGGTCGGCGGTGAGCCGCGCGGGCAGGGAGCCGAGCAGGTGATGCCAGGCCCGGGAGCTGTCCTGCAGGGGTGAGGCCTCCGAGGGCGAGGGCAGCGGCACCTGCACGACCCAGCCCTGGTCTCCGGCGAAGCGCGCCAGGGACACGCAATGGTGGTCCACGTCCACGCAGTGCACGGGGTCGACCGTGAGGTCCTCCGTGGCGGGGACGTCCAGGGGTTCCGCCCAGCCGGCGATCTCGCCGTCCAGGACGGCGTCGGCGACGTTGGCCAGGAGCTGGGGCGCCGTGGCCAGGACGGCATCGGCCAGGGCGTCGGCCGGGGACGGCGCGGCGGAGGCCTCCACGAGGACGGCCTCGCCGTGGGCGTTGACGCCGGAGCAGTCGTGCAGCAGGACCCGTTCGGTGGTGACCACGCCCACGCGCACGCGGGGTCCGACGTCGTGGACCAGGTCGGCCACGCGCCCCTGCAGTCCCAGGGCCTCCACCTGTGCCGTGTCCCGGCACCAGCGCAGCGTGCCGAGCAGGTGCACGGAGGCCAGCCGCAGGTTCAGGCCGTGGTCCGCGGCGTCCTTGACGATGTCCACCCGCACCTCGATGTCCTCGGGGGTGTGGAACGCGCCGAGCGAATGGAAGAGGTTCGGGATGTCCGCCACCACCAGCTGTCCGGTGCGGGACACTCCGTGCACCGCGGAGGAGAGCGTCTCGCCCGCACGGTAGGCCGTGAGCTCGACGGCACCCTCGCCGGAGAGCATGCGGCGCGTGAGCGAGCGGGCGTGGGCGGAACGCAGGGCGGGGACGGACGAGGCGGACGTCGGGGGAGTGCGCGGAGTCGAACTCATGGGGATCCTTCCAGGACGGTCGCATCCTAGTAAGGCACGCCTAACCGAATTAAGCAAGCCGCTTGTACGCTTATGCGTCTCGCGGCGTCTCAGAACGTCGCAGAAGGACCGGCTCAGTCCCGTCGCCGGGCCCGGAAGATGCCGAGGGACGCCACGCACAGCCCTGCGAAGGCCACCCCCAGGGCCACCAGCGGGCCGGTCAGCGGCACCCACACGACGTCCCGGCGCACGGCCTGGGCGGTCTCCGAGTCCGAGAGCATGTCCCCGCCCCCGAGCGTGAAGGTCCCGGCGACGAACACCTGGGCGACCACGGTGATGATGAGCAGCAGCGCGGCGACCACGCCCACGCCCATCGAGGCGTAGAGCAGCACCTTGCACCACAGCGGCGCCGGCCGCGTCCCGTCGTCGTCGCCGACGGGCTCCACGGCCCCGGTCCCGTCATCGTCCTCGCGCAGGTCCCCGTCCCGGCCGTCCTCGAAACGGCCGATGAGGTCGAATCCGGGGGCGCCGTCCCAGTCGCGGTCCGGGTCCAGGCCCTCCCGGAACCCCCGTGCGGAGCCGGGCGCGGGCGGGCGGGACTCAGGACGGCGGGACATGTCTCCAGCGTACCGCCGGTACCGTGGACGGGTGGCCTCCTCCTCCTCGTCCTCGCCCGCACCGTCCGGTCCGCAGCCCGCTGCGGGCGGTGCCCCGCCGTCGTCGTCAGCGGCGCCCACCGGCAGCCGGGACGTCACCGTCCTGGCCCCCGTCCTGACCCCGGAGGGCTGGCAGCTGCTGAACTCCCTCGAGGGCTACCGGGAGTCGGAGGCGCTGGCGATGTCCACCCGGTTGCGCGCCGCGGGCCATGCCCCCGAACTCGTCTCGGCCGTGCTGACCCAGCTGAAGCTGCGGGACCAGGCAGCCGCCAAGTTCGGCCCCTTCGCCGCGCACATGGTCTTCACCCGGGCGGGCCTGGAACAGGCCACGCGGATGAACGTGGCCGCCGTGCACGCCGGGCGGTTCGCCGGCGCCGGGATCCGGTCCGTCGCGGACCTGGGCTGCGGCCTCGGGGCGGACGCCATGGCCATGGCGGCGCTGGACCTCGAGGTGACCGCCGTGGAGCGGGACGAGACGGTGGCCGCGGCGGCGACGATCAACCTCATGCCCTTCCCCCACGCCACCGTGGTCAGCGCGGACGCGCAGGACTGGGTGGCCGCGGCGCAGGCGAACGGCACCGAGCCCGGGGGCTACTGGCTAGACCCTGCCCGCCGGGTGCTCTCCACCTCCGGGTCCAGCCGGGTGTTCGACCCGGAGGCGTTCTCCCCGCCGCTGTCCTTCGTCGAGTCCCTCGCCGCGCGCGGCGCCGCCGTCGGCGTGAAGCTCGGCCCCGGCCTGCCGCACGAGTCCGTGCCCGCCGGCTGCGAGGCGCAGTGGGTCTCCGTGGACGGGGACGTCACCGAGGCCGTGCTGTGGTTCAACGCCCTCGCCCGGGACGGCGTGCGCCGCAGCGCCCTGGTCATGTCCGGTCCCGGGGCGGGCACGACGGCGGCGGGAGGCCGGGGCGGCCATCATGAGCTCACCGCGGGGACCCGTTTCGGCGGCTCTCCCGAGGTGCCGGTCGGCGGCGTGGAGGCCCTGACCGGATACCTCTACGAACCGGACGGCGCCGTGATCCGGGCCGGGCTGGTGGCCGACCTGATCCACCGTGACTTCGCGTCGAAGGGCGGGGCACTGCTCGATGAGCACATCGCCTACTTCCGGGCCGACGAGCCGGTGGCGTCGCCGTTCGCGCGGGCCTACCGGATCGAGTCGGTGATGCCCTTCAACGTCAAGGGACTGCGGCGCTGGGTGCGGGAGACCGGGGTGGGCCGGCTGGACATCAAGAAGCGCGGGATGGCCGTCACCCCGGAGGAGTTGCGACGCCAGCTCATGTCCGGCAAGGGCTCGAAGGGGGCGAAGGGTTCGACGTCGTCACGGGGCTCGAAGTCACCCGGCCGGCACGCCACGCTCGTGCTGACGCGGATCGGTGAGGAACGGGTCGCCGTGGAGGTCACCCCGGCCTGACGGCCTGACGGTCCGGCGCGACCGGCACGCCGGCTCAGGTGCCGGAGGCGTCCCGTCCGAGGCCGGTGGGGGACGCCGTGGCCACGTGGTTGACGACTTCGTTGACCATGCGGTGCAGGTTGTCCAGGCCGTAGCCGACGAGGTACCAGTCCGCGGGATCGAGGTAGATGACCTTGCCGTTCCGGGCCGCCTTCGTGCCGCTGACCAGGTCGTCGTCCAGCACGTCCTCGGCGGTGGCTCCCTGCCGGCCGAGGGCGGCGTCCTCGTCGATGACGAACAGGTTGTCCGGGTCGGCGTCGGCGATGAACTCGGGGGAGGCCGGAGCGCCGTCCGGGCCCTCGCCCATCACCGGGGTGGCGCTGGGCACGCCGAGCACGTCGTGGATCAGGCCGAAGCGGGACTCCGGGCCGAAGGCCGTGATCTCGCCGGATCCCGTCATCACCACCAGGCCGTTGGTGTTCCCGGCGTCCTTCAGCGTCACCCGGGCATCCTCGATCTTCGTCTCGATCTCGCGGAGCGCGGCCTGCACCTGCATCTCCCGGCCGAAGACCTCGCCCAGGGCGGTGGCGTTCTGGGTGAAGGACTCCATCGGTTCCGCGGGGTCCACGGACAGGTCGATGGTCGGGGCGATCCCGGACAGTTCGGGGTACGCGTCCGCGGTCGCCGCGGAGATGATGATCAGGTCCGGCTCCTCCTCGGCGATGACGTCCAGGTCAGGCTCCGTGAGGGAGCCGACTCGCACCTCCGCGCCGTCCGCCACGGACTGCAGCTCCTCGGGGTAGGGCGCATCCGGCACGCCGTCGGGCTGGATGCCCAGTGCGTTCAGGGAATCCAGGACCCCGAGGTCGAAGACGAAGACCTTCCCGGGATCGGCCGGGACCTCGGTGGTGCCCTGGGCGTGCTCCACGGTGACGGTCTCCGCGCCGGAGCCGGTGGGGGAGGGCGTGGTGGTACCGGGAGCCGTGCCGGATGGCGAGCCGGAGGTGGGCGGCTCGGCGGGCCCGCCGGTGCAGGCGGTCACGAGGACCAGGACCGCGGTCGAGGCGGCGAGCATCAGCGAGGCGCGGCGCAGCGCCCGGGGCCTCGGCCGGGGGCGTGCGGATCGGGGGGTGGTGGCGAGGGGCCCGTCCTGCGGGCCGTGCAGGGACACGATGGTCCTCCCGTGATCAGCGGAGCGGCGGAACCCGCGGCCGTCCGGGGCCCGGCAGGCCGGGGCGATCGCGTCCCCTCCATTGTGTCAGCCCGTGACCGGGTGCGGCCAGAGTCCTGGCCGCGTGCCGGGTCGCGGACCGGCGCTCCGCGCGGCTCCCGGGGACACGACTGGCACTCGCCTTGACCGAGTGCTAAGCCTCGTCCTAGAGTCATTTCTGGCACTCCGGGGCACCGGGTGCCAAGCCTGAAGGACCTGCCATCCGGCACCCGCGACGACGGTTGGCCAGCCTACGGCGCACAGCAGAATCCACTGACGCCGGTCGGACCCCCGTGGTCTGGCCCACCACAGAGAAGGAGAGTACAGACGTGTCTGTCTCCATCAAGCCCCTTGAGGATCGCATTGTTGTCCGTCCGCTGGAAGCCGAGCAGACCACCGCTTCCGGCCTGGTGATCCCGGACACCGCCAAGGAGAAGCCGCAGGAGGGCCAGGTCGTGGCCGTCGGCGCCGGCCGTGTCGATGACAACGGCAACCGCATCCCGGTCGATGTCGCCGAGGGCGACGTCGTGCTCTTCTCCAAGTACGGCGGCACCGAGGTCAAGGTCGGCGGCGAGGACTACCTCGTGCTGTCCGCCCGCGACGTGCTGGCCATCGTCACCAAGTGATCTTCCACCGGACCCGGTCCGTGCCCCCGCACGGCACCGCGTCCGGTTGACGCACCAGGCCCGGCCAGGCACTCCAGCCGGCCGGGCCTGATCGCGTCAGCGCCGACGTCGTGACCTTCCGGCCCCAGGGCCGCGGGAGGGCGCGACGCCGGCCCCCCACCTTCACCTCGACGCGGCGACCGGATGCCCGGCCGGGCCCGGAGCCGCCGTCCACACCCGAAAGGAGCTTCGTTCATGGCGAAGCAGCTTGCCTTCAACGATGAGGCCCGCCGCGCACTGCAGGCCGGCATCGACAAGTTGGCCGACACGGTCAAGGTCACCCTCGGCCCCAAGGGGCGCAACGTCGTCCTCGACAAGGCCTGGGGCGCACCCACCATCACCAACGACGGCGTGACCATCGCCCGTGACATCGAGCTGGACGACCCGTACGAGAACATGGGCGCCCAGCTGGCCAAGGAAGTGGCCACCAAGACCCAGGACGTCGCCGGCGACGGCACCACCACCGCCACCGTGCTGGCCCAGGCCCTCGTCAACGAGGGCATGCGCCAGGTGGCCGCCGGTGCCGCCCCGAACGAGGTCAAGCGGGGCATCGAGGTGGCCGTGGCCGCCATCGACCAGCGCCTGTCCGAGAACGCCGTGGAGGTCTCCGGCAACCACGTCGCCAACGTGGCCGCCATCTCCGCCCAGGACGACACCGTCGGCGAGCTGCTGGCCCGCGCGTTCGACACCGTCGGCACCGACGGCGTCATCACCATCGAGGAGTCCTCCACGACCTCCACCGAACTGGTGGTCACCGAGGGCATGCAGTTCGACAAGGGCTACCTGTCCCCGTACATGGTGACCGACGCCGAGCGCCAGGAAGCCGTCCTGGAGAACCCCTACATCCTGCTGAACTCCGGCAAGATCTCCTCCGTGCAGGAGTTCCTGCCGCTGCTGGAGAAGGTCCTGCAGGCCTCCAAGCCGCTGTTCATCATCGCCGAGGACGTCGAGGGCGAGGCCCTGTCCACCCTCGTGGTCAACAAGATCCGCGGCACCCTGAACGTCGTGGCCGTCAAGGCCCCGGGCTTCGGCGACCGCCGCAAGGCCATGATGCAGGACATCGCCACCCTCACCGGCGCCCAGGTGGTCTCCCCGGACCTCGGCATGAAGCTGGACCAGGTCGGCCTCGAGGTGCTCGGCACCGCCCGCCGCGTGACCGTCACCAAGGACAACACCACGATCGTGGACGGCGCCGGCTCGGCCGACGACGTGAACGCCCGCGTGGCCCAGATCAAGGCCGAGGCCGAGGCCACGGACTCCGACTGGGACCGTGAGAAGCTGCAGGAGCGCCTGGCCAAGCTGGCCGGCGGCGTGGGCGTCATCCAGGTCGGCGCCGCCACCGAGGTGGAGCTCAAGGAGGCCAAGCAGCGCATCGAGGACGCCGTGGCCTCCACCCGTGCCGCCCTCGAGGAGGGCATCGTGGCCGGCGGCGGTACCGCGCTGATCAACGCGCTGTCCGTGCTGGACCAGGACGAGTCCGTCACCGCCCTGTCCGGTGACGCCGCCGCGGGCGTGAACATCGTCCGCAAGGCCCTGGTGCAGCCGCTGCGCTGGATCGCCCAGAACGCCGGCGAGGACGGCTACGTCGTCACCGCCAAGGTGGCCGAGCTGGAGCCGAACCACGGCTTCAACGCCAAGACCGGCGAGTACGGCGACCTGCTGGCCGCCGGCGTGATCGACCCGGTCAAGGTCACCCGCTCCGCCCTGGCCAACGCCGCCTCCATCGCGGCGCTGGTGCTGACCACCGAGACCCTGGTGGCGGACAAGAAGGACGAGGACGAGGACTGATCTCCTGACCTCGGCGGCGGCTCGGTCCACCGCAGCCGCTGACGCCCTCGGGCGTTGACACCGACGACGTGGCATTCCCCGCAGATGCGGGGGATGCCACGTCGTGTTTAAGGGTGTGTGTCCCCCTGCGGTCGGCCCGGAGAGCCCCGAAACCATGACGGAATGGACATGTCCCCCGTGGATCCACGGGGGACATGTCCATTCTGAGATGATGTGCTGCTCGCCGGCGCCGGCGAAGTGGCCACGGGCTCAGCGGGGTCCGGTGAGGGGTGCCGGCGCAGTGGCCCCCGGCTCAGGGGGTCCGGTGGTGCGGGGCCGGGGCCCAGCGGCCCCGGCCCCGCCGAACCCGATTCAGCGGGTGCGCGTGGGCTCGAGCGCGGAATCGTCGGCCGGCCCACCGGTCCCGGAGGTCCCGGACGCCGGAGCATCCGCCGCCTCCAGGGCGTCCTCGTCATCGGCGAGCAGGTTGGCACCGGACCGGGAGGCGTTGTAGCGCTCCTCGTCCAGGACGCCCTCCTGCTTGGAGACCAGCGCGGGCACGAGGGCCTGGCCCACCACGTTCACGCCGGTTCGCCCCATGTCCACGATCGGGTCGACGGCGAGCAGCAGCCCCACGCCGGCCAGCGGCAGGCCCAGCGTGGACAGGGTCAGCGTCAGCATGACCACGCCACCGGTGGTGCCGGCGGTGGCGGCGGAGCCCAGCACGGAGACCAGGATGATCAGCAGGTAGTCCGTCCAGCCCAGCTCGAGGCCGAAGAACTGGGCCACGAACAGGGCGGCGATGGCCGGGTAGATGGCGGCGCAGCCGTCCATCTTGGTGGTGGCGCCCAGGGGCACGGCGAACGAGGCGTAGCCGCGCGGGACGCCGAAGTTGCGCTCGGCCACGCGCTGGGTCACGGGCAGGGTCCCGATCGAGGACCGGGAGACGAAGCCCATCTGGAAGGCCGGCCACATCCCGGTGAAGTACTGCCGGACGGACAGCCCGTGGGCCTTGGCCAGGATCGGGTAGACCACGAGCAGCACCAGGGCCAGTCCGATGTAGATGGCCACCACGAACTTGGCCAGGGTGCCCATGGTGTCCCAGCCGTAGCTGGCCACGGCGTTGCCGATGAGGCCGACGGTGCCGATCGGGGCGATGCGGATGATCCACCACAGCACCTTCTGGATGACCTCGAGCATGGAGGCGGAGAAGTCCAGGAAGGGCTGGGCCTTGGCGCCGAGCTTCAGCGCGGCGATGCCCACGGCGATGGAGATGACCAGCACCTGCAGCACGTTGAAGCTGACGGAGGTGGACAGGGTGCCGTCCTCGGCGGCCGTGGTGGTGGCGGAGAGCCCGAGGAAGTTCGAGGGGACCAGGCCCTGCAGGAAGGCCCACCAGCTGCCGGTCTTGCCCTCGTAACCCTCGGGGGCCTGCTGGCCGGTGCCGACCCCGGGCTGCAGCACGGCGCCGATGACGAGGCCCACGACCACGGCGATGAGCGAGGTGATGGCGAACCACAGCAGCGTCTTGGCGGCGAGCCGGGCGGCGTTGGTCACCTTGGCGAGGTTGGCGATCGAGGCGACGACGGCGAAGAACACCAGCGGGATGACGGTGGTCTTCAGCAGGGAGACGTAGCTGGAGCCGATCACCTGCAGGGTGGCGCCGAGGCCGGTGGGCGTCTCCTCGGTGTGGCCCATGGAGCGGGCGAGCAGGCCCAGGGCGAGACCGAGGACCAGGGCTGCGAGGATCTGGACGCCGAAGCTGGTCGTCCAGGCGGGCAGCCGCCGGGAGGTGGGAGTGGGTGCGGTGCTGGTGGAAGTCGTCACCGGAAAAGGGTAGGACCGCCATACCACGGGCGGATAATGCTGTTGCGCCGTGTGACGACTGCGTGACGGGCGTCGCAGGGGGGGTGGCCATTCCGCGTGTGAGCGAACTCAAGGCGTCAACCATTGCCGCGGGCCTAGACTAGGGGGCAACCCGCTGACCGAAAGGCCCCCCGCCCGTGAGTGCACAGATTTCCGGCCCCTCCGACGACCCGGTGGCCACCGCCGCCGATCCCTTCGGCTTCGTCGGACTGACGTATGACGACGTCCTCCTGCTCCCGAACGCCACCGACGTGATCCCCGCCGACGCGGACACCTCCACCCGGCTGACCAAGCGCATCACCCTGAACATCCCGGTGGTCTCGGCGGCCATGGACACCGTCACCGAGGCGCCGCTGGCCATCTCCCTGGCGCGCCAGGGCGGACTGGGCATCATCCACCGCAACCTGTCGGTCGAGGACCAGGCCGCCCACGTGGACCGGGTCAAGCGCTCGGAGTCCGGCATGATCACCGACCCGGTGACCGTGGGCCCCGACGCCACCCTCGCCGACTGGGACGATCTGTGCGCCCAGTACCGGGTCTCCGGCCTGCCGGTAGTGGACGCCTCGGACACCCTGCTGGGCATCATCACGAACCGGGACACCCGCTTCATCCCGCGTGCCGAGTTCGAGCACCGCACGGTGGAGTCGGCGATGACCCGGATGCCGCTGATCACCGCGAAGGTCGGCATCTCCCGTGAGGAGACCGTCCGGCTGCTCTCCGAGCACCGGATCGAGAAGCTGCCGCTGGTGGACGACCACAACAGGCTCAAGGGCCTGATCACCGTCAAGGACTTCGACAAGGCCGAGCAGTACCCGGACGCGGCCAAGGACGAGGAGGGCCGGCTGCGCGTGGGCGGCGCCGTGGGCTTCTTCGGCGACGGCTACGAGCGTTCCATGGCGCTGGTCGAGGCCGGTGCGGACGTGCTCGTGGTGGACACCGCCAACGGCCACACCCAGGGCGTGCTGGACATGATCGCCCGCCTCAAGAAGGACCCGGCCTCGCAGCACGTGGACATCATCGGCGGCCAGGCCGCCACCTACGCCGGTGCCAAGGCGATCGTGGACGCCGGCGCGGACGCCGTGAAGGTGGGCGTGGGCCCGGGTTCGATCTGCACCACCCGCGTGGTGGCCGGCGTCGGGGTCCCGCAGATCACGGCCATCTACGAGGCGGCCAAGGCCACCATCCCGGCCGGGGTCCCGCTGATCGCCGACGGCGGCCTGCAGCACTCCGGTGACATCGGCAAGGCGCTGGTCGCCGGCGCCGACTCCGTGATGCTCGGCTCCCTGCTGGCCGGCACCGCCGAGTCGCCGGGAGACCTGGTGTTCTACAACGGCAAGCAGTTCAAGGCCTACCGCGGCATGGGCTCCCTGGGGGCCATGCAGACCCGGTCGGGCAAGCGCTCCTACTCGAAGGACCGCTATTTCCAGGCGGACGTGCCGGATGAGGACAAGCTGATCCCGGAGGGCATCGAGGGCCAGGTGCCCTACCGCGGCCCGCTGTCCGCCGTGGTGCACCAGCTCGTCGGCGGCCTGCGCCAGACCATGTTCTACACCGGCGCCCGGTCCATCGGTGAGCTCAAGCGGAACGGCCGCTTCGTCCGGATCACCCCGGCCGGACTGAAGGAGTCCCACCCGCACGACATCATGATGACCGTGGAGGCCCCGAACTACCGGTCGCGGTAGTCCCCGTCCCAGTCCCGTCTCAGCGGGAGGCGGCGGTGAACCTCGCCGCTGCCTCCCGCAGCACCACGGCCGCCTCGCGTTCCAGGGAGGCCGTGAGGGCGGCGCTCCGGAAGGACGCGGAGAGCCCGTCCAGGGATGCTCCGCCCTCGGCCGGCGGGGCCAGCGGCACGGCCACGCACGCGACGCCCGGCGTGTTCTGCCCGTCCTCGCGGGCATAGCCGCGTTCCCGCGTGACGTGCAGGAGCCGCAGCAGGTGCGACGGATCGGTCACGGTGGCCTCGGTCAACCGCGCCAGCGGCGGCCGCCACCGCGAGGCGGGATCCTCGAGGGTGCTCAGGACGGCCTGGCCGATGGCCGTGGCATGGGCCGGCAGCCGGCGGCCGACCCGCGGGGTGCTCCGTTCCCGTCCGGGGGCCTCCCACGTGGCCAGGTAGACGACGTCCTGGCCGTCCAGCCGTCCGAAGTTCACGGTGGCGCCGAGCTGCCGGCCCACGTCGGCCAGCACGGGGCGGACCCTCTGGAGCATCGGGTCGGTGTCCAGGTAGGTGGTGCCCGCCAGCAGCGCGCGGATGCCGATGCTGTACTCGGCGTTCAGCGGATCGGTCCGCACCCAGCCGGCCTCCACGAGGGTGCGCAGCAGGGCGTAGACGCTGCTGCGGGGAGCTCCCATGCGCTCGCAGAGGTCGCGGAGGGTGACCGGGGCGTTGCCGCGCTCCGCCAGGAGCTCGAGGATCTCGATGGTCCTGGCGGCCGACTTGACCTCGCGGACCCCGTTGACCGCGGGTAGCTGATGAGTGCCGTCCATCGTCGTCCTTCCGCCCGTGCGCCCATCCTAGGGGGCGCCTCGCGGATCAGCGGCGCGGACCGACGCGGACCTTGACGGCGTGGACGGGGCAGCCGGCCTCCAGCAGGATGCGCTGGGAGGCCGAGCCCAGGAACAGCTTGCCGACGGGGGACCGGCGGCGCAGGCCGATCACCACCATTGCCGTGTCCGTGGCATAGGAGCTGTCGATCAGGGTGTCGCCGAAGTCCGCGCCCTCGGGCACGGACGCCGTCGTCAGGCCGACGCCACGGGCCTCGGCGTGGGCCGCGAGGCCGGCGGGCGGTGCCACGCCGTCCGCGGGATCCTCCGGCAGCAGGACGACGTCGGCTCCCCGCAGCGCCGCTTCGTCGATCGCCGTGCGTGCGGCGGCCTCGGCCTCTGGGGTGGCGGTCATGGCGACGATGATGTTCACGGTTCCCTCCCGGGGGTTATCAGGACATCGGGGTTATCAGGACATCGGGGTGATCAGGAGATCGGGGTGACGAGCGTGCCGTCCGTGAGGAACTGGCGCAGGTTGGCCAGGGCCAGCCGCGCCATGTCCGCCCGGGTCTCGTGCGTGCCGCTGCCGACGTGGGGGAGGACCACCACCTGGTCCATCTCCAGCAACGCCTCCGGCACGTGGGGCTCGTCCGCGTAGACGTCCAGCCCGGCGCCGGCGATGGTGCCGTCCGCCAGGGCGGCCACCAGGGCGGACTCGTCCACGACGGTCCCTCGGGCGATGTTGACCAGGTGACCCTGGGGGCCGAGGGCCCTGAGCTCGGCCGCACCCACCAGACCCGCGCTCTCCGGCCCGCCGGACGCCGCCACGATCAGCACGTCCACCGCCTCGGCGAGTTCACGGACGGAGGGCTGGTAGGTGTATCCCGACCCTGGACGCTCGCGCCGGTTGTGGTAGTGGATGGCACAGCCGAAGGCCTCCAGCCGATGGGCGATCGCGGCACCGATGCGGCCCAGGCCGAGGATGCCCACGGTGCGGCCGGTGGCCCGGGTGGTCAGCGGGAAGCCCTCGCCGGCCGCCCAGCGACCGGAGCGCACGAAGCGGTCCGAGGCCGAGACCCTCCGCAGGGTGTCCAGGTACAGGGCCACGGCGGTGTCCGCCACGCAGTCGTTCAACACCTCCGGTGTGTTGCTGACCGGAATGCCCCGTTCCGCGGCCTGGCCGACGTCGGTGGAGTCGTAGCCCACGCCGAAGCTGACGATGCCCTCCAGCGCGGGGAGGCGGCGCATCAGTTCCGTGTCCACGCCGATGCGTCCGGAACACACCGCGACCCGGATCTCCTCACCGTGGTCCTCCAGGAAGGTCTCCCGCTCACCCGGGTCTTCGGGAAGGACCAGGGCGCCGAACTCCGCGTCGAGGGCCGCGGCCACGGTGGGGTTCACGGGCCCGACGCGCAGGACGCGCTGGGCCGTTCCGGAGGGCGCCCCGGTGGCGGGGGCGGGGGAGGTGTCAGTGGTCATGCGATGACCCTAGGAATGACGCCTCGTCCGCGTCCAACACGTAGAACGCATGGATCAATACCTCGAAGGCATTGACGTCGTGGAATCCGCAGAATTCCGCGGCGGAACGACCGCGCTCGGGCGCTGACGCGGGAATGCCGTGCAGTCCGAACGGTCTGGGGCCGAAGATCGGGTGATGCAGATCCTTGACTCGCCGTGACGACCATCACAGTCTTGTCCCTATCGCGATTGAGCCGTCTACATCCGTAGACAGGGACACGACCGCCGGGACAGCGTCCCGCAGGCCGGCAGCTCGCACCCATTCCGACCACCGTTTCAAAGGAAGATCGACATGCGTGATCACCAGACTGTGACACCCCGCGCCGGCCGCCGGCTGCCGCTGGCCGCCCTGGCCGTCGCCATGGGCACCGGACTCGTCCTCACCGGCTGCGGTGTGGCCAACTCGGAGAACGCTGCCGGCGGGGCCGAGGCGGGCAGCACCCCGGAGACCCTGCGCGTCGTGCTCCAGCAGGAGCCGCCGACGCTGGAGCCGTGCGAGGCGAACCTGACCAGCACCGGTGTCGTGGACCGCTCCACGATCACCGAACCCCTCGTGGAGCGCAATCCCACCACGGGCGAGCTCGAGCCCAAGCTGGCCACCGAGTGGTCCTCCGAAGACGACACCACCTGGACCTTCACCCTCCGCGACGGCGTCACCTTCCACGACGGTTCGGACTTCACCGCCGAGGACGCCGCCCACACCATCGAACGTGCCGTGAACTCGGACCTCGGCTGCAACGTCGAGGGTTACGTCTTCGGTGATGAGGACCTCACGGTCGAGGTCGTGGACGACACCACCCTGACGGTCACCGCCGCGCAGGCAGACCCGATCCTGCCGCTGCGCCTGTCCTTCCTCGAGATCGTCCCGTCCGAGACCTCGGACACCGAGAAGGTCCGCGAGCCGATCGGCACCGGTCCCTACCGGCTCGACGCCTGGAACGCGGGGCAGAGCATCGACGTCTCGGCCTATGACGGGTACTGGGGAGAGGCCCCGGCCTTCCCGAAGGCGCAGTACCAGTGGCGCGAGGAGTCCTCCGTCCGCGCCGCCATGATCACCTCGGGCGAGGCGGAGATCGCCACCGGCCTGAGCCCCGAGGACAGCATCGGCGAGCTGGGCGTCGCCTACCCGAACAACGAGACGGTGGCACTGCGCATGCACGCGGAGTCGGCGCCGTTCGACGACATCCGTGTCCGCCAGGCCGTCAACTACGCGATCGACAAGGAGGGCATCGTCGCCAGCCTCTACGGGGGACGGGACCAGGTCGCGGCGCAGCTCGTGCCCGAGGGCGTGGTGGGCCACAACGAGCAGCTCGAGGGCTGGCCCTACGACCCGGAGAAGGCCAAGCAGCTGGTCGAGGAGGCCAAGGCCGACGGGGTGGACACCTCCGCCCCGATCAGCCTGATCGTCCGGTCCGCCCAGTTCCCGAAGATCGAGGAGCTGGGCCAGGTCCTGCAGGAGCAGCTCACCCAGGCCGGACTGAACGTCAAGCTCAAGATGATGGAGACCAGCCAGCACCTCACCTACCAGGTGCGGCCGTTCGTCGAGGACGAGGGGGCCATCCTGCACATGACGCAGCACGGCAACCAGGCCGGTGACGCGGCCTTCACCGTCGAGCAGTACATGCTCTCCGACGGTGCCCAGAGCGCCTTCGGCACGGAGGAGTTCGACCAGATGATCACCGAGGCCGGCCAGCAGAGCGGCGAGGCCCGCGCCCAGGCCTACGCGGACGTCTTCGAGTACCAGAACGAGCAGGTCGTCCAGTTCGCGCACCTCACCCACCAGACCGGGATGCTCGGCATCGCGGACACGGTGGGCTACGAGCCCAACTCCTCCTCGGGGGACGAGCTCCGCCTGGCCGAGGTCACGCCGGCCGGCTGACCACAGGCACCACCCCGACCACCCGCCGCCGGGGCCGGCCGCATCACCGGCCCCGGCGGTACACCCCAGACGGACCAACCTTTTCCTCGGGATCCTTGGGAGGACCCATGCTGACGTACCTGCGCAAGCGCATCATCTCCAGTGCGCTGCCCCTCGTCGTGGTCGTGGTGGGCGTCTTCGCCCTGGCCCGGATGACGGGCAACCCGGCAGCGCTCTACCTGCCCCTGAACGCCACCGAGCAGATGCGGGAGGACTTCGTCACCCGCAACGGACTGGACCAGCCGCTCTGGGTCCAGATGGGGGAGTACTTCGGCGGCGTCCTCCGCCTGGACTTCGGGACCTCGCTGAGGACGGGGGAGTCCGCCGCCGAGATGGCGCTGCGGGCCTTCCCGGCCACCCTCCAGCTCGCGGCGACCACCATGGTCATCGCGATCGCGCTCGCCGTCATCGTCGGCAGCTGGGCGGCCCTGAGGCCCAACGGGGTGGTGGACCGCATCGCGAGCTTCATCTCCATGGCCGCCGCATCCATCCCCGACTTCTGGCTGGCGATCGTCGGGATCTGGATCTTCGCGATCACCCTCGGCTGGCTGCCCACCTCGGGCGTCGTCGGCGCCGAGGCCTGGGTGCTGCCGATCGCCACGCTGGCCCTGCGCCCCTTCGGCGCCCTGGTCCAGGTGATCCGCGGGGCCATGGTCTCGGCCCTGTCGGAGCCGTACATCAAGCTGGCCCGGTCCAAGGGCGCCTCCCAGACCCGGGTGGTGACCCGGCACGCCCTGCGCAACGCGGCGGCCCCGGCCCTGACCGTCGCCGGTGACCTGGCCGTCGGCCTGGTCAACGGCGCGGTCGTGGTGGAGACGATCTTCGGCTGGCCCGGCATCGGCAAGCTGATGATCGACTCGATCCTGCAGCGCGACTTCGCCGTGCTGCAGGCCTGCGTGCTGCTGACCGCCATCGCGATCTTCATCCTCAACATCCTCATCGACCTGGCCTACGCCCTGCTCGCCCCCCGGGTCCGCCCGGCCGGCGCCTCCGGCCGTCCGAAGACGGCCGGCGGAGGTTCCGGGACCGGCGGCCGGGCCACCGGCACCGACCAGGACCCGACGCCGGCGCTCGCCGGCACCCCGGCCGCCGTCGTCTCCCGCGAGGCCGAGCAGGCGGCCCCACCCACCACCCCGTCCGCACCCCAGCCCGCCACACGGGCCTAGGAGGACCCCATGAGCACCACAGCTGAGACCCCCCGGCACACCGGGTCCTCACCCGCCCCGGCGCCGGAAGCGGAATCGTCACGACACGGCAAACCGAGCATGTTCCGCATGCTCCTGAGGGACCCCTTCGCCACGGCGGGCGCCGTCATCCTGCTCCTCGTCGGCGCGACGGCGGTCTTCGGGCCCCTGCTCGTCGGCGACCTCGCCACGAAGCAGGACCTGATGTTCGCCAACGAGGCCCCCTTCAACCCGGCCAACGGCTGGGAGTACATCCTCGGATCCGACTCGCTGGGCCGGTCCATGCTGGCCCGCCTCGTGGTCGCCACCCGCACCACGCTGCTCGTGGCCCTGCCCGCCGTGCTGGTCGCCATGGTCATCGGTTCCCTGTGGGGCGTCTGGGCTGGGTACCACCGCGGTGCCCGCGAGAACGTGTCCATGCGCATCGCGGACGTCATCATGTCCTTCCCGTCCCTGCTGCTGGCCGTGGTCGTGCTGTACGTCTTCAACCCCTCGATCGCCAACATCGTGCTGATCCTGGCGATCACCCGGATCCCGATCTACCTGCGTACCGCCCGCGCCGAGTCGGCCGAGCTGCAGAGCCGGACCTTCGTGGACGCCGCCCGGACCTTCGGCGCCCGGCCGAACGCGATCATTCGCCGGCACGTGGTCCCGATCATCGCGCCGACGATCCTCACGCTGGCCACCCTCGAGTTCTGCTACGTGATGCTGGCCGAGTCCTCCCTGAGCTTCCTGGGCATCGGCATCCAGCCGCCGGACGTGTCCTGGGGCCTCATGGTCGCCCAGGGCCGTCAGTACCTGCAGACGGCCTGGTGGCTGTCCATCCTGCCGGGCCTGGCCATCGTCATCACGGCCATCGCCGCCAACATGCTGGCGGCCTGGCTGCGAATCGCCACCGATCCGGCCCAGCGCTGGCGCCTGACCCTGCCGGGCCGGAAGAGGTTCATCCACCGCCTGCCCGTCCGGAAGATGGCCGCCGCGGCCGCCGCCACCGACGCCTCCTCCGCCCGGACCACTCGGGCAGACACCGAGCCGACGCCCCTCCAGGAGAAGCAGTGAGCACCATGACCTCCGCACCCACCACGACCCGGGTCGACCCGGGCACCACGGTCCTCGAGGTCTCCGGCCTGAACGTGGACATCCGGACCCCTGCCGGCACCGTCCGCGCCGTCAGCGAGGTCGGTTTCACCGCCTCGGCCGGACAGACCCTCGCCCTGCTGGGCGAGTCCGGCTGCGGCAAGTCGATGACCGCCAAGGCCGTGGCCGGCCAGCTGGACGCTGTCGCCCACGTGGAGGGCGGGGCCGTGATGCTCAACGGCGAGGACCTCACGAGGATCAGCGCCAGGAGACGCCGGGCCATCTCCGGCGTGGACCTGGGCATCGTCTTCCAGGACGCCCTGACCGCGCTGAACCCCGTCTACACCGTCGGCACCCAGCTCGGCGAGGCCTTCCGCATCCATCGGGGCCTGAGCGCCCGGGCGGCCCGCGTGGAGGCCATCGAGCTGATGCGCCGCGTGGGGATCCCGGAACCGGAGTCCCGCGTGGACGCCTACCCGCACCAGTTCTCGGGCGGCATGCGCCAGCGCATCCTCATCGCCATGGCCGTGGCGCTGGGGCCGAGCCTGCTGATCGCGGATGAGCCCACCACCGCCCTCGACGTCACCGTGCAGGCACAGATCATGGAGCTGTTGCGCCGGCTGCGGGCCGAGGAGAACATGGCCGTCGTCCTCATCACCCACGACCTCGCCGTGGTGGCCGAGGAGGCGGACACGGTGTGCGTCATGTACGCCGGGACCGTGGTGGAACAGGGGCCGGTGGACCGGGTCTTCGCGACCCCCACCCACCCGTACACCAAGGGCCTGCTGGACTCCGTGCCGACCGGTTCGGAACGGGGCGGGGACCTGAACTCGATCCCGGGCAGCCCGCCCGAGCTCAAGGACATCCCGCCCGGATGCGTCTACCAGGACCGGTGCCCGTTGGCCCGCGCACTGTGCCGGGCCCAGCGCCCGGACCTGCGCGAGACCACGCCCGGCCAGTTCGCCGCGTGCCACTTCTCCGAGGAACTCCTCGCGGCGCACGCCCCTGCCGTCACCCCCACGGACACCACCGCCACGGAGGCCCGATCATGACCGCGACCCTGACCCACGATGCCCCGGCCCCCGCCGGCGGTGCCGCACTCGAGGTCCAGAACCTCACCAAGACCTTCCAGGTCCAGCGCAGTGCCTCCGGCAACGACCGCCTCACGGCCCTGGACGGTGTCAGCCTCACGATCGGCCGCGGGGAGACGCTGGGGCTGGTGGGGGAGTCCGGGTGCGGCAAGTCCACCCTGGCCCGGACGCTGATGCTGCTGGAGATCCCGGACTCCGGGTCCGTCACCTTCGAGGGACGGGACCCGTTCTCGCTGCGCGGCAAGGACCTGATGTCCTGGCGCCGCCGCGTGCAGATGGTGTTCCAGGATCCCTTCGCCTCCCTGAACGCGCGGATGACGGCCGGGGAGATCATCTCCGAGCCCTGGGCCACCCACCGTGGCCTGTACAGGACCTCCCGGGAGCGGGATGCCCGGCTGCGGGAGCTGCTGCAGCTGGTGGGGTTGCGTCCCTCCGACATGAAGAAGTCACCCCAGGAGTTCTCCGGCGGCCAGCGCCAGCGCATCGGCATCGCCCGGGCGCTGGCGCTGAACCCGGACCTCATCATCCTCGATGAGCCGGTCTCGGCCCTGGACCTCTCCGTCCAGGCCCAGGTGCTGAACCTGCTCAACGAACTGCAGCAGAAGCTCGGTGTCAGCTACCTGTTCATCTCGCACGACCTCTCCGTGGTCCGGCACGTCACCGACCGCGTGGCCGTGATGTACCTGGGCCGCATCATCGAGACCGGCACCACCGAGGACGTCTTCGACCGCCCGCTGCATCCCTACACGGCAGCGCTGATGTCCGCCTCGCCCAAGCTGGACCCGGCGGCCCGGCCCGAGGAGCGGATCGTCCTGCGCGGCGAGCTGCCGTCCCCGCTGGACCCGCCCTCGGGCTGCCGGTTCCGCACCCGTTGCTGGAAGGCCCAGGACATCTGCGCCGCAGAACGTCCCGCCGCTCGGACCGGCGCGGAGGCCGGACGCACGACGACGGCCCTGCCAACGCCCGGGGTCCGCCGCACCGCACCGGAGGGGATGCAGGACGTCGCCCACCAGGCTGAATGCCACTTCCCGATGGTGGAACCGGTGCGGGAGGGCGGAGCCGGGACGCCCGCCGCTACGGTGGGCTAGGTGGACCCAGGCGCATTCGGACTCATCGCAGCGGTCGTCTTCATCGGTTCGGCACTCCAGGGCTCGATCGGCTTCGGCGCGGGCATGGTGGCCGCCCCGGTGATCGCCCTCGTGGAGCCGGGGCTGCTGCCGTCGATCGTGGTGATGTTCGCGTGCCTGCTGGCCCTCATGGTCACTCTCCGCGAGCGGGCGAACCTGGACCTCGGCGGGGCGGGGTGGGCGCTCGCGGGACGGCTCCCGGGCAGCGCGATCGGCGCCCTCATGGTCGTGGCCCTGCCCGTGGCGGCGCTGTCCTGGGTGGTGGCCGTCTCCGTGGTCGCCGGGGTCGGGTCGGCGTTCCTGGGCTGGCGGCCGGCGCCCACGCGCACGGCCCTCGTCACCGCCGGGGCGCTGTCCGGGATCATGGGCACCTCGACCTCGATCGGCGGGGCACCCATGGCCATTGTCTGGCAGGGCCAGGAACCGGCGCGGTTGCGGGGGACCATGAGCGCGTTCTTCCTCGTCGGCTCCATCGTCTCCGTGGTGCTGCTGGTCCTCGTCGGTGCCGTCACGTGGCACTCCGTGCAGGTCTTCGCCTGGCTCATCCCCGTGGTGGCGGCCGGGTTCCTGCTGTCCCGACGTCTCAACCGGTGGCTGGACGCCGAGCGCCTGAGGCTGGCCGGCCTGCTCCTGGCGAGCCTCGGGGCGCTCCTGCTGGTGGTGCGTCTGCTGCTGGGTGTGTAGAAGTCCGGCCTGCCTAGCGTGTGCGCGGTCCAGACCTCACCACACCGAGCCGCGGTGTCCCCGCGGCAAGGCGCTCCACGTTGGCGGCGATGTCCCGGGCTCGGCCCGCGAAGGTCGACTCCGCATGCCCGGAGCAGTGCGGGGTGAGGACCACGTTGTCCAGCGCGGTGAAGTCGTGCTCGGCCGGGGGCGTCCGGCCCGGTGACGGTGGCCCCCACCACACGTCGAGCGCGGCCCCGCCGATCGCCGTCGGGGTCCCGGCCGGCGCCGTGAGCGCCGCGTGCAGCGCCGCCTGGTCCACCACGGGTCCCCGGGCGACGTTCACCAGCACGGCGTCCGGTTTCATGGCCGTCAGTTCCGCCGCCCCGATCATTCCCTGGGTGGCCGGGGACAGGGGAACGGACACCACCACGACGTCGGCCTCGGCCAGCAGGCGGGGCAGTTCGCCGGTCCCGCCGACCCACCGCGGGCACACCCCCTCCGGCAGCGGGGCGTCCGGGGTGCCGCGCACGGCCAGCGTGGCCATGCCCCAGGACTCGGCCAGGCGGAGGGTCTCCGCGCCGATGCCGCCCAGGCCCACCGCGCCGAGCACCAGCGTGTCGAGGGTGCGGAACGCCGGGACGGTCGGGTCGGTGGCCAGGGTCCGCCAGGTCCCGGCGCGCAGGCTGCGGTCCCGGACCAGCAGCCGGCGTTCCAGGGCCATGACGGACATCAGCACGTGTTCGGCGATCGCCCGCTCGTGGTGGGCGGTGGTGGTCACCTCCGTGCCGGCCGGGAGCGCGTCCACGGCCACCCGGTCCAGGCCCGCGCCGGTGACCTGGACGAGACGTGCCCCCACCCCGGCCGCCGTCTCCGCGGACAACCGGGAACACACCAGCACGTCACAGTCCGCGGCCGCCTGGCGCTGGGTGTCCTCGTCGGCCTCCGTGAGGAACATCCAGTGGTGACGGGGAGCGCCTGAGGTGAGCACGCCGGACCACCGGGCAATGATCGGGTCGGTCACGAGCACGGACAGCCGGCCGGCCGGCGTCGGGCCAGGGCGGGCCATGTTCACCACCGGGCCGGGGAGGGGTCGAAGTCCGGCTGGAACCGGCGCATGTACCCGGTGTCATCCCGTTCCGTCAGGCCCGCGCGCAGGTACTGCTCGTGCAACCGGGCCAGGGCGTCCTCGTCCAGCTCGACGCCGAGCCCCGGGCCGGTGGGGACCGCCACGGAGCCGTCCCGGATGGCGAGCACGCCGGGGACCACGACGTCCTCGGAGGGATCCTTCCAGGGGATGTGCGTGTCACAGGCGTAGTCCACGTTCGGGGTGGCCGCGGCCAGGTGGACCATGGCCGCGAGACTGATCCCGAGATGGGAGTTCGAGTGCATGGACAGCCCCCAGCCGAAGGTCTCCGCCACGCCGCCCAGCATCTGGGACCGGCGCAACCCACCCCAGAAGTGGTGATCCGACAGCACGACGTCCACGGCACCCGCCGCGACGGCCGGCGGGATGTCCGCGAAGCCGACCACGCACATGTTGGTGGCCAGGGGTGTGCCCGTGCGGCGCCGGACGGTGGCCATGCCGTCGATCCCCGGCGTCGGGTCCTCGAGGTATTCCAGGATCCCGCCCAGGCGTTCGGCCACGGCCACGGACGTCTCCACGGTCCACGCGCCGTTGGGGTCGATGCGCAACGGCAGGTCCGGGAACTCGGCGCGCAGCGCCTCGATGGCCTCACACTCCGCGTCGGGGTGGAAGACACCGGCCTTGAGCTTGAGGGCGGTGAAACCATGGGCGTCCACCAGGGCGCGGGCCTGGGCCACCACGCCGGCGGGGTCCAGGGCCTCACCGAAGGCGTCCGGTCCGGCCCCGGGGTGGCCGGCCCACTTGTAGAACAGGTAACCGCTGAAGGCGACGGAATCCCGCAGGGCGCCCCCGAGGAGACTGCTGACGGGCAGGCCGAGGACCTTGCCCTGGAGGTCGAGCGAGGCCACGTCGAAGGGGGAGAGGACCCGGTCCGCGGTGGCCGAGCCGGTGACCATCCCGCTCATGCCGTGACCGCCCGTCGTCGTGTCCCGGGCGAGGGCCCGGGTGATCCGGCGGCGCAGGTCGTTGGTGTTGAAGGCGTCGGCACCGACGACCGCCTCGGCGCCCAGGCGGAGCCGGGCCAGGTGGGCGGCGTCCCCGTAGGTCTCCCCGAGCCCGGTGACGCCGGCATCCGTGTGGACCTGGACGATCGCCCGCAGGGCAAAGGGCTCGTGCACGCCCACCGTGTTCAGCAACGGGGGGTCCGCGAAGGCCACCGGCGTGATGGTGGCCCCGGTGATCGTCGGGCCGGCGGTGGCCGGGCCGGTGGTCACCGGGCCGGTCCCGGCGCGGCCGGAGGGGGTGAGTCGAGGGCTCGCGGGGCTGGAGGTCTGTGCGTTCACGCCTTCAACGTAGGGCCGGGGATCGATGCGCGTCCAAGCTAATATGTGCACACAATCATCCAAGGAGTGGATCGATGTTCTCCCTCATCCAGCTGGAGTCCTTCGTGGCGGTGGCCGAGGAATTGCACTTCGGCGCGGCGGCCACCCGGCTGAACATGACCCAGCCGCCCCTGAGCCGGCAGATCCAGTTGCTGGAGAGGGAGCTGGACGCCCAGCTGTTCCTCCGCAGCAGCCGGAAGGTGGAGCTCACGCCGGCCGGGCAGGCGTTGCTGCCGAGTGCCCGCCAGATCCTGGACCTCTGCACCAAGACCCAGCTGGACGTCCGCCGCGTCTCCACCGGGGACGTCGGCTCGATCGTCATCGGCTACACCGCGATCGCCGGCCAGTCCGTCCTGCCGTGGCTGCTGCGGCTGGCCCGTGAACACCTGCCGGGGGTCTCCCTGGTGCTGCGGGAGGCGGTCTCGGCCGACCAGCTGGAGGCGCTCTCCCGCGGAGCGGTGGACCTCGGCCTGCTGCGCCCCATCGTCTCCCGCGCGGGGGTCCGCACCGAGCTGGTCTTCAAGGACCACCTGGTGGCCGCACTTCCGCAGGGTCATGCGCTGGCCACCGGTGAGGGTGTGCGCCTGAAGGACCTCGAGGGGGAGCCGCTGATGATGTACTCCACCTCGGAGGCCCGCTACTTCTACGACCTCGTCATGCGCCTGTACGACAGTGCCGGCGTCACCCCGACCGTCACCCAGCTGGCCAGCCAGGTCCCGGCGCTGCTGGCCTTCGCGGCCGCGGGCCTGGGCATCACGCTCGTCCCGGCCTCGGCCATGGACTTCGCCCCTCCGGGCGTCGTGGCCGAGGAGATCACCGGTCACGCCGGACTCCTCGAGCTCAACCGGGCGGACCTGCACCTGGCCTGGAACGAGAACGGGGACAACACCGCCGCGAGCCGGTTGCGCCGGGTCATCCTGGAGCACGTCTCGCCGCAGGGGGTCCTTGAGGGCGACGCCGGCCCGGCGGGCACCGGCTGAGCCGTCCCGTCCGTGCGTGGGAACCCCGCAGTGGCACTTGTTCTACAAGTTGGTGACTTGTACGATGAGATGACCTGCTGACCGGGACGCGCCCCTGTATCCCACGCCGAGGAAGAGACCCCCATGACCGCATCTGCCTACACGCCGGACGCCATCCGCCACGTCACGCTCTCCACCGTCCGGTTGCCCCTGGCGACGCCGATCTCTGACGCCAAGGTCTTCACCGGGCGGCAGAAGCCCATGACCGAGGTGGCCTTCCTCTTCGCGGAGATCGTCACCGAGCAGGGCCACGAGGGCCTCGGCTTCTCCTACTCCAAGCGCGCGGGCGGGCCGGCCCAGTACGCCCACGCCCGCGAGGTCGCCGAGACCATGATCGGCGAGGACCCCAACGACATCGCCCGGCTGTACACCAAGCTGCTGTGGGCCGGTGCCTCCGTCGGGCGCTCCGGGGTCGCCACCCAGGCACTGGCCGCGATCGACATCGCCCTGTACGACCTCAAGGCCAAGCGAGCCGGACTGCCGTTGGCGAAGTTCCTCGGTGCCCACCGGGACTCCGTGCGGACCTACAACACCTCCGGCGGCTTCCTCAACGCCTCGATCCAGGAGGTCAAGGAACGGGCCTCCCAGTCCATCGAGGAGGGCATCGGCGGCATCAAGATCAAGGTCGGCCTGCCGGACTCCGCGGAGGACCTGCGCCGGGTGGCCGCCGTGCGCGAGCACATCGGCCCGGACGTGCCGCTCATGGTGGACGCCAACCAGCAGTGGGACCGTGCCACCGCCCTGCGGATGGGGCGCCGCCTGGAGGAGTTCGACCTGGTCTGGATCGAGGAGCCGCTCGACGCCTACGACGTGCAGGGCCACGCCGACCTCGCGGCCGCGCTGGACACCCCGATCGCCACCGGGGAGATGCTCGCCTCCGTGGCCGAGCACGAACGCCTCATCGCGGCACGGGCCTGCGACATCATCCAGCCGGACGCCCCGCGCGTCGGCGGCATCACCCAGTTCCAGCGGCTCGCGACCCTGGCCGACCAGGCCGGACTCGACCTCGCCCCGCACTTCGCGATGGAGATCCACCTCCACCTGGCGGCCACGTATCCGCGCGAGCCGTGGGTGGAGCACTTCGACTGGCTCGACCCGCTCTTCAACGAGCGCCTCGAGACCAAGGACGGGCGCATGCTCCTGCCGCAGCGCCCCGGGCTCGGCGTGACCGTCAGCGACCGGGCCCGGGCCTGGACCCTCGAGACCGCGGAGTTCGGCCGCGCCTGAATGACCGGGGCACATACCTCCGGGCCGGCCGCACGGCC